>JAJRSV010000417.1 GCA_024278655.1 Bacteroidota bacterium
AATAAAATTAAGAGAAGAGCAAAATCAAATAACAGAAGCAGAACCTTCCACGCCCAGAACTGCCACGGTGCAATTAAGTAAGCCGCTGCAAACACAATCTGCGAAAGTACCGGGTAAATTGTTCTGATGTGAGGATGATTAATGTTCTTTATTATCTCACCCGACTCATTGGCTAATTCGTGAAGCTCATCAGGAACATCACTGTTTGTAAAATCCATTGGTGCTTCGGGACTGTAAACATACGGATTGTAACCGTGCGCAGTTACAGCACCGTCCCACAAGTAACGGTAGTAGTCATCTTCAATTGCCGGCTGTGATGGTATAAGGATTACTCTGCTCGCTAATCCAACAAACACAATTAACCAAAGCCATAGTTTGCCGTTCATTATCTTTTTGATGTTGAAAACAGCTATAAAAAAATATAAACCGATAATCATTCTGAATGAAACATACGGCACGATTGTATTTGTATCCGGACTTACGTTTTTTCCAAGTTCATTGGATGTTGTTAATAGATAAACCGAATATGAAATGAGAAGGAGGAAAAACACTATCCAGACGGCGTTAAAGAATTTCTGCTTGTTGAAGTTGTCATTGGTCATTGGTCAATGGTCATTGTTTTTGGAAGCGATGTTGTATAAGTAGTTCCATTCCGCCAGGACCTTTTCTCTGTGTATTTCATTCAGTGTGAAATTATTTTCTGCTGCAATTGATTTAATCATTTCAATATTGCAATCTTCCGAGAGAATCATAATTGCATTTGTCGAATCATAAATATAATCACCAATTTGCTTAAATGATTTTTTAAAGAAGCCGAAATCACTGCCGCAAAACCATGCCTGCTCATTTTCGGTTTCCGGATCTTTGGGAAAATAAGGCGGATTGATGATGATAAAATTGAATGTTTGTTCCGGGATTTTATCAAACAAATCTGAATGAATAATGTTTAATTCAACGCCGTTTTTCTCCGCATTTAACTTAATATTTTTTATAGCGGAAGGACTAATATCGGTCGCTGTCACTTTTGCATTCTGCTTTGCCGCAAAAATTGAGATTAAGCCGCTGCCCGCACCGAGTTCCAACAAAGTTTTATTTTTTAACTCGAGTGATTCCAGATATTTTAGTAAAATCTTTGTGCTGAAAAACAATCCCGGATGAAAAACTCCCGGCAATATCTTAACCGTAATATCTTTGTAAGTATAGTTTCTTTCTTTCGAAAGATAAATTTTGGAAAGCGGGTAAAGTATTTTGAATAAAATTCGTTTTGTCAACTTTTTCATTTAAAGTAAGGGTTGCGATTTTCTAATAATATCATTTAAATTGAAGCAAAGAACCTTGACGAATAAAAAAGCAGAGATTCCCTGCCTGCCAGCAGGTTCACTACACTTCGTTCCGTTCAGAATGACAGTGCAGAAAGATTACGAATTAATTACTCATCAACAAAAACATAGTTTGTCATTCTGAGCGAAGCGAAGAATCTCAACAATTGTAAGAGCAGAGATTTATCATTCCGTTTGTGGCAATCAGAATGACGAGTTACAATTTTTCACTCAACATAAAACCCTTCTATTTCCGGCTGGCGGTACTTAAGCCAGAACTTCTGTAACGCCTTCAGTTCGTAAGGGAATTTATAAAAACCGGTTTTATATCTTAAAAATGATAATGTTCTCATCATTTGCTTTTGGAATCTCGTTAATTTGAAATCGGATACAGTCGGGTAATATGCATTTATAACCGTTTCAAAATTACGAATCTTCTTTACCATTCCGGGGGTGAGCCACGGCGTTAAAGGATTTTTACGAAGGTCGAAGTTTTCCCATTCGGGATTGAGCCAGTCTTCTAACTTCTGCGGAAAATTAAATCCGGCTTTTTGCACGGCTTCAAACAACTCCGATCCTTCGGTCGGCACAGGACTGTAAACATAAATTATAATTTCAGTATCGGGATTGATTTCTTTTATCTCTTTAATGAAGGCAATGTCTTCATCAATCTGCCGCATAACTTTTTCGGGAGTTTCTGCCGGGAGTCCTAACACAAATGAGTATTCGGGAATAATGTCGAACTTCTTCATCCGTGCCGCAAATCTTTTTATCTGCTCACCCGATTGAGTTCCGCCCTTATCCATCTGTTTTAATATTTCGTCGTTGCCGGTTTCCGCACCAAAGAATATCATCCTGCATCCGGCTTCTCTCATCGCTGCAATCGAAGCATCGGAATATTTATCTACGGTATCGATTCTTCCTTCGCCCCACCAGTTTATGTTTTCGTTTTTAATAAGGTTCGAAAACTCAACGGTTCTTTTTTCGGAAACAAAGAAATTATTGTCGTGAAACTCAACCGAATCGGCTCCGTACTCTTCTTTCAAAAATTTTATATCGTCGTAAATTCTTTTTGCCGATTTGCCTTTCCATCTCGCTTCGTATATCGGTACGACTGCACAAAATGAACAAGTGAACGGACAGCCAACACTCGAATGATACGCAGCGGTTCTGTTTCCTAAAAATGTTTTACCAAGATAATTTTTAACCGGATAAAATTCGTTCAGCTTTTTGTAAGGAAGAGGCGGAAGTAAATCCTGATCGATAAGATCGTCTTTTTGTGTGAAAACTATTTCATTATCTTTTTTGAAAATTAAATTGTTAATCTCTTGGGGATTGGTTCCCTTTTCAAGCGCATCAATCAATGATGGAAAAGCTTTATCGCCGGGACCGTTGATTATAAAATCAACAAAGCCGGAATTCAAAATTGTTTTATATTGATTGGAAGGAAAGTAACCGCCCCAGATGTTTATCACTCCGGGAAATTCTTCTCTTATTTTTTTTGTAAAAGGAATCGCCTGCTTAAGTTGCTGTCCGGGCATAACGGTGCATCCGAAGTATTTGAATTCACCGGTTGAAAGATACTCTTTCAACTTTGCCCATGCATCTTGTTCAAGATTACCGTCAACGAATACATAGTCGTACTTGCCATCGATTGACGCACCAATCTGCAGTATCGAATTCGGTATCCGATGCTTTGAGTTGGCACTTCGTGGATTAAATAAAATAATCATAAATTCGTTGCATTAAATTGTATTATTATCTTACCTTATAATAAAGAAATAATTTAAATGAAGAACCCAAATAAATATAATTCATCGGCGATAGATTATTATAATTCTATCAGCAACAAATATGATGATTTATTAAACACAAATCCATTGCATAAAAAAATCAGGGATGAAGTTAAGCAATACTTTTTAGAAAACGTAAGCGGAAAAGTTGTGCTCGATTTCGGCGGAGGCACCGGAAGCGACTTACCCTGGCTGATTGAAAACGGTTACTTTGTTTTCTTTTGTGAGCCCGCAGCGAAGATGAAAGAAATTGCTCTTGCCAGTATTAAAAAAATTAACACTTTAGATAGGGTTACTTTTTTATCGAACGACAAATCCGGTTTTCACAACTGGTCAAAAGATAATCTTCCGTTTGATAAAAAGGTTGATGCTGTTTTGTCGAACTTTGCAGTGCTGAATTCGATTAACGATTTAAATATTCTTTCCGGAAAACTTGCGCTCGTTACAAATGAAAACTCGCATCTGATAGTTGTGGTTCTTAATGTTAAAGCAAAATACCTGATTCGCAGCGGCAGGAGGATTTTAAAATCGATAGTTAAAGGAAACGGTTTAGCTGTGAGAATTAAATACGGCGAAGCATATTTAACCACTTATCTGCACAGGAAGAAGAAAATAATTAAATCGATGAGTAATTACTTTAAAGTGATCCGCAGTTTCCCGTTAAGCGACGATTCGTTTTTGTTAATTCACTTTATCAGGAACGACAGGAATGTTTGAAGGATTGAAAAAGAAATTACGAACTCCGCAATTCGCTGCCGTTTCAATTCATCCTGACGGCATAAGAGAAAAAGTATATTTGAAAGCGAAGAACAGCGGAGAACTTTTTGATGTGTCACTTATTCATTCCCCTTTTTGTCTTGAGCCATTAATTATCGGAGTTAAGACAGAACAGGGATTAATAAAAAATGAAAAAGAATTCGAACTGATTTTTTCAACCGGCGGAAAACAGGGTGAGATAAATATTGAAACCATCGAATCGAATATGGCTGCGAAGATATTCGTTAGTCTTCACGAATTAGTGAAGTTAGATGATGAGTATATTCTCATGCTGCTGAAAGTAATTAAGACGAAGCTTTTTCAACTGAACGCACGTGAAAGAAAGCAGTTAACGTATGCGATGTATTTACACTATTTAAAAAAAAGGAACAGGCATACGATTGACTTTTTGAATAATATGTGTGCGGTATATTCATACCCGAGAAAAGTTGTTTTAACAACCGTTAAAACTGAAACCCACTTTAACATCTTTCCCATGGATTTTGTTCTTCATCTTCCCGGAGAAAAACTTGTGCTGTTGGGGTTGAACGAAAACAACACATCAATAAAGAAAATTTTTGAGAGTAAAAAAATGATTATTGCGGATGTTGCTCCACCGGATAAAAATATTGTGTATGGTTTGGCAGACAAGCACAAGAAGGGTGTAGAAGATATTTCTAACCTGCCGTTTGATGTTTTTCACAGCGGGTTGTTCAATCATCCCGTGCCGGAATTTGCGTTGGGATACAAGGAAATTGAACTGGTAAAAAATGTACAGATGGGAAGTCATTATTTGCTTGTTTGTAAATTATTAAACGAAAAAGAATTGAAACCGGAAGAGCCGTATTTATATCACGTTCATTCGATTCATCAATTACATTTAAGAAAAATCAACCTGGCTTACCCGGTGGTTTGATGAGAGAGATGATTACAATTTGAATTATTGTGAAGAATAAATTTCCAGATATGAATCAACAGTTTTTTCCAATGAATGGAGTAAAAGCTGTTTGTGGTTTTGGGAGCTTTGCAGAAGATGCTTAACTGCAGTAACAAAATCATCATCCGAATTGCAAACTATCCATCTGTCCGAAGACTTTGCAATGCCTACAGGTTTTGATACAACGTACAAACCGTAATAAAGTGCTTCGATAAAAACCATCCCGAACGATTCGAATGTGGATGCGTGCAGAAGGATTTTACTTTGCATCATATATTCAAAAACTTTTTCTCTCGGTAAATTACCGGCAAGGGTTATGTTGTTTTCCAATCCTAACTTTTTAATTTGATGTTCCAGTTTCTCTTTTAACGGTCCGTCACCAACCATCACGCAGTTTATAACGGGTTTAAATTCTTTCAACTTGTAAACTATGTTTATAAAAGCAGAGTAATTCTTAAGCGGGATTAAAGAACCGACACCGAGAATATCGATTTTTCTTTCTTGATTTTCAAAAACAGGCAAAGAGTTTTCACTCAAACCCCACGGAATAATTTTATCTGCATTTCTGCCCGCTACTTTTTTTACTGAATTCCCCTGCCGTTCCGATAAAGCAATTAACTTTAACTTATCGAAGTTGATAAAACGCAGATAACGGTTTGAGCGGTTCGCTTCCTTTCCCATAACTGTGTTGATATGCTTTATTCCATATCGTGACGAAAGATAGTTTCCGATTACTGCACATTCACTTAACCAAAAGCTGTGAATTACATCGATGCGTTTAACCGCATTAATTTTTTTAAAATGATTAATAGCTTCTTTCCAGATAAATAATCTTTTCGGAAATCGCGTATCATCACCGCCCAATGCATAAACATTAACATTATGCCAGTTGTGGTTTGATTTTGTTGAAGGGTATTGCAAAGTGATAACGGAAACAATTATATTTTTTTTTGATGACAAAAGCTTCACGTAATCCTGTAGCGGCGGAATGCAGTTATCATCGCTTTCATCTTTCGGGAAACCGGGAGTGATAATTACAATATGTTTCTGTTTACTCATTTAACTATCTTTATCCATGGGAAAGGGGAATCATTCACTCTTAAAAATTTCTTGATCTTACCAGGAAAGGATTTTGGTTTATAAATAATATTGTAATTAAAGCCATCCAACTCATCGAAAGTATGATGGTGGTAATGTTTCGCCATTTCAGGAAAACCGAGTGATATATAGTAGCGCGCTGTTCTTTCCTTTGCACCTGCCAACTCGTTACGATTGTAAACAGGACTGTCGATTATATGTATTTCACCTTTATCCTTCAGGAAAAAGAATAACCTTTTAATCAGCGTGTTTAGATTATCGAAGTATTGAATGCTGCTGTTAAGAGTAATTATATCGAACACACTTTCATCCAAAATATTTTCGAAGATATTTCCATAGATAAAGTTCAAATTGTTAAGTTCGAATACACGGGCTGCCTGTTCAAGTTCCGTTTTGTTTATATCGAGTGCATAAACATTCAGCGGCGTCTGCTTTGCCACATTTGCTGAAAACCAGCCGTTGCCGCAACCAATATCTAACAGGTTGAGCTTATCATTAGATTTTTGAACGTAGCTGATAAATCTTTTCATAGATTTACTGCGCAGTTTCCATTCATTCTTATGCGGATTATCGTCGCTTGCGTTCGGCAGCAGCTTAACTTCTTCATCGGAATAAATTCTGTTTTCTTTTTTCCGAACCGCAATATAATCCGGTTAGAAAGAGTTATCTGTTTCGGATAAATAATAAACGCCGTTTCTTAATTTGGTTTTATCTAAAATAACCTCATTCATTTTGAAAATGTCATTTCAATAGTATCTGTTCTGATTTATTCATTCGCGCATTAGCGGCAAAAAATAAGCCGCGAATGCACGAACGTAAATTTAGATTTAAAACAACTTCTATATAATGCAGCGAACTGAAGTTCGCTCTACATTTATCTCGTTAATATCATTCCAGCTTTTGCTAATAGAGATCTCGATTTAAATCCGATTACCTTTGCGGAAAGCTTGCCGTTTGTTTGTTTTGCTTTGTGGTAATTTACTTCGTTAACTACCCGTCTTACTGCAAAGTCGTAATACTTTCGGCTGTAAGTTCTTTCAAAGTCTCTTTCGCGGTCGGTGTTGTTTGTCCAGTCAAATTGTTTGGTCTGTTTTGCTTCAACTTCGTAATAAAGTTCAGTTCCTTTAATCGGGTATGCAATTGTAATCGTAAAATAATCGGGATTAGATAACTTTAAATGAGTTATTGTTTCTTCAATATCATTTTCCGTTTCACCCGGATAACCTAACATTATAAAAGTGCCTGTCTCAATTCCGTATTTCTTTGTAAGTTTTATCATCTCCCGCACCTGATCTACGTTCACTCTTCTGTCCATTGCATCGATAATTTTCTGCGAACCGCTCTCTGCACCAATCCACACCCTAAAGCAGCCCGAATCTTTCAGCATCGAAATAACTTCTTCGTTCATTCTGTCCGAACGTGTTATGCACTCATAATTTATTTTCAGGTTTCTTCTTTTAAGTTCGTTTGTAAATTCACTCATCCATTTGTGACTTATTGTAAAAACATCATCAACGAACCATAAAGTATCGGGATTATATTCATCTTTCAGCATTTCCAGTTCATCAACAACATTTACAGGCGAGCGGCGGCGATAGCTTAAGCCGTAAACAGCACGACTGCACCAACGGCACGTGTAAGGGCATCCTCTCATTGTGCTGATTGATACGGCATCCAAACCATGCCGTTCTTTCCAAACTTGCTGGTATGAACGGATATTAATTTTATGTCTATTTGGAAACGGCAGATCATCAATATTTTTAATCAATGTTCTATCGTTTGTTAAAACGGGTTTACCGGTTTCATCTTTAAATCCAATACCTGCTATTTCTTCTAAACGCTGCTGATTATTTTTATCAAGCGCTTTTATTAACTCGTAGAATGATTCTTCGCCTTCTCCTATTATTAGATAATCGGCACCGTGGTGTAAAAATTTTTCAGCGTTATATCTTATATCGGGTCCGCCGAGAATTACTTTTGTGTGTGCAAGCTCTTTTCGGGATTTGACGAAACTTATAATTTCAAGTACATTCAGTTTCGTCATCAGGTTAACGTAAATGCCGAGATAATCGGGAGAGAATTGCAGAAGGTGATTTTTTAATTCTTCTTTCGAAGAAAATGTTGAATCGAATATTTCGTTGGCAACCCCCTGCTTTTCAAGGTAAGCCGATATGTAAAGGATGCCAAGCGGGGGATACGGTTTCATTATCCTTTGTTCGGCAGGGTCGTCTTTTAAAAAATAGCCGTGTGTTAAAAGTATCTTCATCCCTTTAACTCCATATCAATCAAAAAATGATCGGATGCATTCGAAAGGAATGAAAGATTTGAAACAGCACGCTCTGATATTTCCAATACACTCAATAATTTTTCTCTGCGGGAAAAGAAATTATTCAGAAAAGAAGGCGGAATGAAAAAGCCGATCGGTTTAACTTTTTCTAGTTTGAAATTTTTGCCAAATATATTCAATATATCATTTGGTGAGTAATAATAAGTTTTAACTTCTCCGCCGTCAAGCTTTACGTTAAACGGCTTTGCGGAAGCACGTCTGAAAACCTTTTTGAATTTTAGCTTAAGTAAAAAGTAGAATGATTCCCACAAACAAAATTTCGGCATGATAACAAAAACCACTCTGCCGCTGCTGCTTAATATTTTTGATAACACATCATTTAAGTTTTTCAGCACTTCTTCATCAACGCAATTTATCCCGCCGAAGTTAGAAAAGATTAAATCGAATTTTTGCTCGAAGTTAAAATCTACTGGGTTTGCCAAATTCAATTTTTTAATAGTGCAGTTGTCCGCAGCGCCGTACTTGTTGATTTTTTCTTCCGTCACTTTAAGCATTTCATCCGAGACATCTGTAGCAGTAACTGAATATCCTTTCTTTGCAAAGTAAACAGCATCTTCACCT
>JAJRSV010000418.1 GCA_024278655.1 Bacteroidota bacterium
AGTGCCGGGTATAAGGAATGAAAAAGAAATAACAAAAGTTCCGTAGTAACGATCTATCCCTGAAATAAAATCTAAAGGGAGAAATAATCTTTAACAGGTTATAGGTTGGATTTTATAGGTCGTCCCGCTGGGACTTTGGTGTTTTGTTGGTGTTGATTTGTCACAGCACTACCGTGCTGCGTTACAAATATTACGTTCCTACGGAACTATCGAATTCTATTTTTTTCTCTCAAAGGACTGCTTCGCTGCATTGGATGTTGTTCTTCTTTTGGCGAATTTTATTATGATGCGCTTTCCAAAAAAATCCCGTAGGGATGGATTATTTATAGCCCGGCACGGCAGTGCCGGGTTAGGGAATGAAAAAGAATGTTAAAAGTTCCGTAGGAACGACCTGTATTTTTAGCGATGCTTTCTTCCACAATTTTAGGAACCGGTAAATTGATACGGATGTCAGTACTGTTAGTTAATGCCGGCAGCTATTTAAACTACCGGCATTTAACTCAGCATCCTTCGCGTACTTTCTTCTTCCGCTTTTTTGTGATGGTGATTTTAGGTGGAGCCGTAATCATTTCCGGCTCCTTTATTTGAGAGGATTTTTCTTCGCTTGCAATCCTTGGCTTACCGCCAAAATATTTACTTATCTCTTTTCTCTTTTCAAACTCTGCTAATTGTTCTTTAGTCGGATTAGACGGAGGGGCAGGGAAGAGTATTTCATTTTTCCATGCATCCAACCCGCCTTTTAAAATATAAACTCCATGATAATCATCCGCCCGTAATATAAACCATGCCTGAGATGCAACCGTTTCATCATCGGAGTATAGAACGATTTTTTCATTCCTCATTAAATCCGAATCGAGCAGTGACTCAACAGGAATATTTTCGGAAGTAGGAATGTGGTATTTGGAGTAAGCTTTTTCATCTCTTAAATCAATTAACCGGTAATCAAACTTGCCCTGAATTATCCAGTCGGCTAATTCATTTACCGTAACTTTGTTAACAGTTTCTGAAGCGGTTAACGATAGCTCTTTAAGGTTAACCCGTGTGGTAGCCCTGTTGTATGGATTATCGGCGAAGATAGCCAGGATGCCTAAAAGTATGGCTAATATTCCAACCCTTTTTCTTACCGGTAAATGTGCATACCATTTTAACATTTTAACTCTCCGATCTTTTCTTTGCCATAAGATTTTCGCCCCACTCTACCAGAGTAAAACCGGCAATTGCCATAAGTATTACAATGAAGAGAACGAAACCGTAATTGATATCGAGAAGCTGCGGAATGTTTATCAACCCCATAAAACCAGAATTAAGAAAGTCTTTCATTAGTGGATACGCTTCTCCGAAAACAAATATGCCGAACATCCCACCAAGCGAATAGACGATGGCATCTATTCTCCCCGTAGAGATGCCAACCGCCGAAGTACCGGGACAGTAGCCTCCTATTACAAACCCGATACCTAAGATTAACCCGCCGAGGATGTCGGCATAAATAAAAGTATTACCGTAATAGATTAATGAAATATCTAAAAATCCAATCCACGATAAATAGAAAATACCTATCATCGCGGTAGTGATTGCAGTGAACATTACTTTGAAGACGCGCATATCGGTAAAGTAAAACTGTGCGGCTAACAATCTGCCGCTGCCGAAACCGCCGCGTTCGAGGAAGAAGCCGAAAGCTAACCCGATAACAAAAGCAACGATTAAACTTACTTCGTCGTTAAAGAGTCCGAATTTATATAATGGTGCTGTCATATCCATTGCCTCCTTACAAAGTATGCTGTTGCGTAAGCTCCAACAAAAACCATAATCATAAAAGCCCAGCCGCCAACGCTTAACATAGCGCCGCCGGTTAATCCTTGTCCGCTTGTGCAGCCGCGTGCCATTTTAGCTCCGAAGCCCATAAGCGTACCTCCGACAAACGCATACAGCAATCTTTTTTTGTTTGATATTCTCGGTCCTTTTTCAATCATTATTTTATTCCTTCCGGCAATTGCGCCGGAGATAAAGCCACCGAAGAATACTCCGAGAACTTCGAAAACCAACCAGTCTTTCAAAGGACTTTCGGTTCCGTCACCCAGATATCCTTTATAAAATTCATTGTTTTGCGCATGTTCCGGCGCAACTTCATCTACAACAACCGAAACGACTGTAGATAGTGCACCCGATGCACCCAAGCCCCTGCCCATAATTACAAATGTGGCAAGCAGTACCAAGCCGAGCCCGATGCCAACCAGATACGGGTTCCAATAAAACTTTGGAAACAGTTCACCCTCGAGGGCATTGTCCTCGAGGTAATGTGTGAACCAGTTTTTAAAATTTATCATTGTTCAACTCCGAATATTTATTTTACTATAAACCAATGACTGTATTCACCGGCATAAACAATTACAAACCGTAAAATTATTCCGCCTGTTATAACAAGTATCGGTGCAAGCGGTGTGTGATGTATTTTATGATTAACGGCAAGCAATTGAAGCAGTAGCGGAATTAGAATACCGATGAATATTACAAACACCCAAAACACTGCCGCATACCTTCCACTGAGCAGCAGCATTGCAGCTTCTTTATGAACCTGTGTCGATACTACCAGTCCGATTATCATAAGCATTATTACAAACAGCTCGATTATTAAAAATCCGTTATCGGCTTTAGCAAGCAGTTCTCTTTCGTACACATTCTTAGCTATGAGATGAACAAAAGCAGCTGCGCCCGATAAGCCCGACATTAAAAACAATAGCCATAGTATCGATGTGCTCCATAATGGTCGCGCTCCTAATGAGCTTAATAATATTCCCGTGTACATTCCTAACATTGCACCGAGGAACATATTTATAACACCAATGTTGCGAATGAGATTATGGCTTGAGTTCATTTTGTCGGATATTTTTTTAAGTAATGGGATTTTCTGTTTTGTTGTTTCCGGAAGACGTAACAGCATGTTGGCAATAAGAACCGGGTAAACGAGAATTAGTATCCACGAACCCCACGACATAGGTGATGTTACCCGAAATGTTGTATACAACCGCCAGACGTATTGCTTGTGCTCTAAATCTAAAAAGAGCGCCAGCATACCAAGACTAAGAAAAATGAAACTTAGTCGTGGCAGGTAATAGCAGGAACAATCGGTTTCTTTATACCTTCCGCTGAATAAAAAATATCCTGATATTATCATCATACCGGCAACCAGTCCGCCGAGGAAAAGGTAAACCGGAATTTCCCATCCCCATGCATGAAAGAAGGGATCAATTAATTCGTTATGTCGTGTAGTTGTTAGCTCAAGCATTTTCATTCCTCAGATTAAATAATAAATGTTTGGTCCCGTACCTGCTTCGGGTAAGTTAGTATGATATTTTCTTTCCTTCAGCAACTTGCTCACTTCACTTTCCGGGTCATCCAAATCGCCGAAGTGCATGCAGTGAGTAGGACATACCGAAACACATGCAGGGTCTTCACCTTTTTCCACTCTGTGAATGCAGAATGTGCATTTGTCGGCATAGCCGTCGGGATGAATAAAACGCGCATCATAAGGGCACGAAGCAAGACAAGCTTTACAGCCGATACATTCATCGTGGTTAACCAAAACAACTCCTCCCACATCGTGAATATGGCTTGCTCCGGTAGGACAGCTCGTCACGCAAGGCGGTTCGCTGCAATGATTGCATCGTTCCGATCTTATCTCGAGTTGAACAGTCGGGAATTTTCCCGAAGTAGCGGTTGTAATCCAATCGCGGCAGTAACCTTCGGGAACATTGTTTTCGGTTTCGCAGGCAATTACACAATCCTGACATCCGACACATTTTGTGGTATCGATAACCATAGCGTAACGAGCCATCTTACACCTCCCACTCAAAAGTTACGAAGTTAACATTCATTCCTGTTCCTCCCATTATCGGGTCTGTATTGTAACGGGTAATTAGTTGAGAATCGCTCGCACCTCGTAGGTAAGTGCTTTTAAGCTGTTTGGAAGTTTGACCGAAACCGTGCACCATAAAAACGCAGTCGGTTCGTATTCTTTCGGTTGCATATACTTTTATTTTATTGCTTATAACACCGTCAGTGTTTTTGAGTTTTATGTACTCACCGTTTTTCAACCCGAATCTTTTTGCAACATCCGTATTAACCCAAAGCACATTCTCTTCCATCTGGTGATGAAGCAGCGGGTACGATTGCGTTTTACTGAAAGTATGCACCGGTGCTCTTCCGAACAACAGTCTGAAATAACCGGGAGGCGGCTGCTCCGGTCGTTTATATTTCGGAACCGGATCGAAGCCTGCCTCGGCAAGCTGTAAAGAATAGAATTCTATCTTTCCCGAAGGTGTGTAAAATTCCGGTTCAATACCTTCATCAAAGTAGATTGGTTCTTTGGGACCGGTTACAACGCCTTTCTTCTTCAATTCGTTTAGCGATAAACCTGCACCTTTTAATCTTGTATCGAGGTATTCTTCAATATCTTTCCAGGGGTAGTATTTTTCGAGTCCTAATCTTTCGGCTAATTGTTTTGCAATCCACCAATTCGGTTTCTGATCGCCCGGTGCATCAACAACCGGCTGGCGCAACGAAATAAAGCTTTGCCTGAAAGAAGCGGTGTTAAGTTCATCATATCTTTCAAGGTAAGTAACTTCGGGTAAAACGACGTCTGCCCAGCCGGCTATTTCACTCGGAATGATATCGACAACAACTAACAAATCTAAGTTCTGAATTGCTTTAATTGTCTCTTCTCTGTTCGGCAACGATTGAGTTAAATTGGTTGCGTAAACCATCCATCCTTTAATCGGATAAGGTTTTCCCGTAATAGTAGCTTCGCGTATTCCCGTTGAAAGCAGTTCGCCTTCGGCAAAAGGATATTTATGATTCGGATTATCAACCGGTTCATGTTCGGGCTTTGGATAGGGAGGATATTTATATTTTGGAACACTGTAGTTATAAGGAAGATAAAATCCACCTTTGCGTCCCCAGCTTCCCATTAAAGCATTCAACAGCGCAATAGCCCTGCTTCGCTGGGTATCATCTCCGTACCAGGTTGTATGTCTGCCGGGATGAACAAGAGTTGCCGGTTTGTAAAGAGCCATCTCTCTTGCAGTGGTTCTTATCAGTTCCGGCTCAATTCCTGTTTCGGGATAAGCCCATTCGGGAGTATATTGAGAAATTTCCGCTGCAAACTGTTCAAACCCGAAACCGTATTTATTAACGTAATCAATGTCGTAAAGTTTTTCTTTAACGATAACGTTCATCCATGCAAGCAGCAGTGCTATATCGGTGCCCGGTTTTATCGGCAGATAGTATTTAGCTTTGCTTGCCGCTACTGAGAAGCGAGGATCGACCACAATAATTGATGTACCTTTTTCTACCGCTTCAGCAAATTCCTGTACTTGTGTGTTATGCATATTCTCACCGAGATGCGAACCGATAAGCACAAGACATTTTGAATTTTTTATATCGGTTCTTTCGGGAGAACCTACAACGTCACCGAATGTTAACTCAAATCCGGTTTCTCTTGGTCCGCGGCATTGAGCAAAAGATGGTGCAGTAATGTTTCGGGATCCGAATGCTTTAATTGTATGTTTCAAAAATGTTCCGCCCACACCGTGACTAAACAATGCCATCGATTCCGGTCCGTACTTCTCTTTAATTTTATTCATCTTCTTCGCAATGTAATCGAGTGCTTCGCCCCAGGTAACGGCTACCCATTTCTCTTCGCCGCGTTCTTTCTTTCTTATTAGTGGTGAGTTCAATCTTTCAGGATCGTAGTGAGCGCTTACGCCGCCGGTACCTCTCGGGCACAATCTTCCTTTGCTTAGCGGGTCTTTCGGATTGCCTTCAATCTTCCAGAGTTTACCATCCTTTACATAGGCAATTGCGCCGCACTTCCAAAAGCAAACATCGCAGTAGGTTGGAATCTTTTTTATTCCTTTAACTATTTTTTTATTTACTTTGTCAGCGCCCTTGAATAATGCTTTTCCGCTTCCGGTAATAACCGCGGCTGCTCCCACGGTGGCACCTGTAATCTTCAAGAATTTTCTTCTCGATAACGAATTCATCTTAACCTCAAAAAAATTTTTGCATGGCTTTTTCAATTAGTTTGCCATTCAATAAAGTGCGTTTTTAAGCTAAGATGAAGGTTCTTAACAGTATCAGCTTTTCATAGTTAAGAATATTCTTATTATAAATTCTCAACAAAGGGGATTATTGCTAACTATGAAATAATTGTCAGCGAATTATTGTTTTTCTGTAAATATTGTGAGGTTTGCTCTAATCCCAGCGAGGCAGAAGACAGAAATTACTGATATTTTTAAGAGCAGAATCAAAGTCATCCAACGCTTTATGCATCACGGATGAGTCTTCATTGTGGCAGGTAAGGCAGGCACCTACGGTTAATATTAATTTCTGTTCTTCAATGTTGAAAGGACGTGCGTTTTCTCTCGTTGAGTACGGTGGTTTACCATCGTGAAGAAACTCAACCCACGCATCCAAAGGAAGTCCGTCATACTTGCTTTTGGAAAACCGGGGAGTAAAAACCCATTTACCGTAACTTCCTTCTTTAACGTATTCAAGTTTTCCTCTGCCGTAACCGATTGCAAGCGGATTATTATGACACGATTTACAGCTACGGCTTTTGCGCGTTATTGTGTGTGGCACAGTCGGTGCATATAATCTTTTAAATATAGTTTTTTCGTTTTGATTTTTATCTATGGAAATTATCATTCCCGGCGCAAAAGTTTCTATAGTTTCTTTACCGGTAGAATCGGTGCGGATTCCCAAAACCGGAGGTTCCGTAAAAAAGTTGGATGGATGTTCGACCCAACTGCCTTTAATATCTTTTTTATCGAGTAAGTCGTAGCCGGTTTCGCCCGGTTTGTATTCCGTATGACAACCAACGCACTGACTTACCCAGGAAGTATGACAACTGCCACAGCTTAATTCCGAATGAGCTTTCCCTTCTGTGCAAACTGATAAAGGCGGTGTTAATTGTAATGAATCATTATTGTTTTTAGTGATTAAGAACGGTCGCGAATTTTCTTTCACATAAGTATTTAATAAAGGATAGCCCGAATCTTCCGTAACCAGATGCTTATAACCTTCGCGTTCGGATTTTCGCAACTCAACAATCTTTTGTGATTCGGAATCAAGTTCATCCGTTGCAATTCTGTTTTTATAATTTTTTGAATGGCAATCGGTGCATTTAATTTTAACCTGCTCTTCTTCGTGCAGGTAGTAGCTGCCGTCGCCCATTACTTCTTTCGATGTGTGGCAGTCAATGCAATCCATTCCCTTTTGATGGTGAACATCTTCTGTTGTTTTTTTGAACACTCTTTCATCCAACAAGACTCTGTAGTTTGAATCTGCAATGTTTATCTCATCAGGTAAAAGTTCTGTTTCGAACCAACCTTCATAATTTGTTGAAATTCGCCCCGAGCGGCTGTGGCAGCCGAAGCAGTGATCGTTGGTAATTTTTATTGAAAGCTGAGGATGAATGTTTGGAGAATTTTTATTTGAATTTTCTGAATTCAGATAATTGTTTAATTGTTCTATTGCTGGATCATTGTAATTCAAATGGCAGGCAAGGCAACCGCCGCCGCGTGAAAGTTCATCGATTGGACCCAATTCTTCTTTCTTTCCGCCTAAATGACACGAAGCGCAAAGGTTACGCAAATGTTTATCGGCAGGGGAGTGCCCGAGTTCCGAAATGAAAGAAAGTTTAGTCGGTGTATCCGATTCATCAAACACAAACCTGTTTACGCTTACCAATCCGCTTAATGTAGTCATAAGAGTTTTATCAACTCTTTCGGGAATACCGGGATGGCATTCAGTTGTTCCGCAGCTTACTTTTGCATCGGATAAATCGCCGGGCATAAGCAACATATTTTTGTGTGCAATATTCTCATCCAATGAAAACGGCTTACCACCATGGCAGGAAAAACATCCGATTGCATCCGGATTGTGTGCCGGTGAAAAGCCTTTAACACCGGAATGGCAAACCAAACATCCTTCTCTTCTGTTAAGCACAACAGGAACTTCTTTTAAGAAAAGTGAATCATCAACAGCAGTTAAATTTTCAAACGGTTCAATACTGAAATTTGAAACAACCGGGTTATTCCACGGCAATACAAACTTCCAGTTCTCTCCTCTGAAGAAAAATCCGATAGCAGTCAGTACCAAATAAATAAACAACACAAACAGCAAAGTTTTTTTTATTCTTCTTTTACTCTCGTTTTTTTGCTTCGGAATAAAGTAGAATACAACAAGCAGCGCAAAGATGAAGATTAACACCCAATATGGTTGTGGCAGCCAATGAAATATTTCCTGGAACCCGAGGAAATACCACGGACCTTTTATAACCGGATTTCTTCCGTCGTGCAATGCAGGGGTAAATAAAAAACTTAAAAAGATTATCATTAATAACGATGAAACAAACGTTGTGGTCTTCGTCCAGAATATTTTCGAATGCTCGACGATTATAACCCATAAAAAGATTGTTGCGGTTGCAATGTGGTTTACATATAAAATCTGCAAGTCGTTTTCTTTGCCGAGCAGTGTGAATGAAAGAGAACTGCCGATGAGCGGAATCTGGTTAATTAATGAATTCAATATTCTGAATGCCTGCTGTCCGTCTGCATCACCTTTTAATATAAAGCCCGAAAGCATAACGAAAAATGTAAACAGCAGCGAAAGCGTTAACCGGAACCAGATACCGTTTG
>JAJRSV010000419.1 GCA_024278655.1 Bacteroidota bacterium
ATTTGCCCAGGAGGTTTTAACGCTGGAAAAAGCGGTAAGAATTGCGCTGCATAAAAACACTACGCTGCAAAAAAACAACAATACTCTCGAATCGCTGGAATCGAATGTTAAGCAGTCTTACGGTAATTTTTTACCGACACTCGGCGTAGGTGCAAGCTGGGACTGGACACGCTCGGATGTGAAGGGAATCGGTACCATCGTTATCGGCGGTATTCAGGTGCCGAGTATTGCAAACACCACGCAAAACCGTAACTACCAGTGGAATGTAAGCAGTAGCTGGACCTTATTCGACGGTCTTTCGAACATTGCTACTTTATCTAAAACCAAAACCGAACTTAAATCGGCTGAGCTTGCTCTCGAACGGCTGAAGCAGGATATTGTGTTTCAGACTATAAGCTTGTACTACGATGTAATAAACAAGCAGCAGCAGTTAAAAGTAAATGAAGAGAATTTGAAATGGAACAGGAAAAACCTGGAAGAAATAAAAGAACGCAATAAGCTTGGTGCCGCTACCTTAGCCGATGTGTATCAACAGCAGGTTGCAACAGGCAACGCCGAGCTTACACTTATCCAAAATCAAAACAGTCTCGAAACGGCAAAGAACGATCTGTTGTTCTACCTGGGAATTGATGTGTTGGAGGAATATACTTTTTCCGATTCGTTAACCGATGAGGAAAGGCAGATACTAAATTCCGGAATTGGCGAGGACTTCGAGAATTTAAGACAGTTGGTTGTTGAAGCTATGAGCAACCGTTTGGATTACAAAAGTGCCATGCTGAATTTGAAAAGTGCCAAAGACCAGGTTACAATTGCAGAGTCTGGTCACTGGCCCCGTTTAACTGCCAGCGGTTTTTATACATGGCGCGGAAACGACCTTGGAAGCATAGACCGATCTAAAAACCTTTCGTTGGGCTTATCACTGAACATCCCTATATTCAGCGGATGGTCTGTAACCAACCGGGTGCAGTTTGCCGAGGTTGATTTGAAAAACAAAGAACTCGAATTGAGCGATCTCGAAAGGGATATCAAACGTCAAATACAAAATACGTTCCTCGATTTGCGAGCTGCTAAAAAGGGGCTGGATGTAAGCCAGAAAAATGTTGAATCGGCGGGAATGAATTTGCAGATTGAACAGGAAAAATACTCCCTCGGTGCGGGCAAGCTCCTCGATGTTCTGATTGCCAACTCGAGTTATATAAGAGCGCAATCCGATTTGATAAACGCTCAGTTTGCTTATATCGTATTAAGCGAAAAATTAAAATATTATCTTGGGGTTTTGGATTATTCGAAATATGAATGAACTTTTAATTATAGGAGATAAAATCGATGGCTAAGCCAAATAGTAAAAAATCTAAAAAGAAACTTTTTATTTTCGGCGGATTAGGATTGCTGATAGTTATCTTGATTGCTATGGTTATTTTCGGCGGCGATAAGGAAGAAATAATTCTTGTTCAGGTTGAGAAGGTTGAGAAAAGGGATATAACGCAGGTGGTAACGGCAACCGGAAAAATCAATCCCGAATTCAGTGTTGTTATAAGTCCTGAAGTTACGGGTGAAATAATCGAGCTCCCGGTAAAGGAAGGCGATAAAGTAAAAAAAGGAGATTTGCTTATCCGTATAAAAGGCGACCAGTACTTTGCTCAAAAGGAACGGATGGAAGCGAGTCTTAACGCAGCAAAAGCAACACTAAGGATTCGTGCAGCCGAACTGAACCGCCTTAAAAAAGAGTACGCAAGGGTAAAAGAACTGAACCAAAAAGGGCTTGCAAGCGACTCGGAACTTGAAGTG
The DNA here is from genome assembly GCA_024278655.1 of Bacteroidota bacterium. Taxonomy (GTDB): domain Bacteria; phylum Bacteroidota; class Ignavibacteria; order Ignavibacteriales; family Ignavibacteriaceae; genus BMS3ABIN03. Next base: position 1,789 of record JAJRSV010000419.1, read on the forward strand.
GCGGAAAGTAATTTTCTTACGGCTCAGGCTTCTTACGAGCAGGCGCAGGCAAATGTTATGCAGGTTAAAGCCCAATTAAAAGAAATAATGGATACGTTGAATAAAACTATGATTTACTCTCCGATGGACGGCACCGTTACTCAACTAAACGTTGAATTGGGTGAAAGAGTTTTGGGCAGCGGCTTCAGCCAGGGAACAAACATTATGACGATTTCCGATCTATCAAACATCGAAGCGGTTGTTGACGTTGACGAAAACGATGTTGTGCTTGTTTCCGTAGGCGATACCGCTATTGTTAAAGTAGATGCATTCAGCGACAGGGAGTTTAAGGGTGTGGTTACCGAAATAGGAAACAGTGCAAAAACATCGGGACTGGGAACGCAGGAAGAAGTTGTTAACTTCGAAGTTAAAATTAAATTGTTCGATTTGGATCCGAACCTGCGTCCGGGTATGTCCTGCACGGCAGACATCCAAACCGAAACCGTGCACGATGTAATAAGCGTTCCTATTCAAAGTGTAACGGCAAGAATCGATTTCGACCGTTCCGGTAAAACGGGCGAAGACAAAGATGAAGGAACGAATGATAAAATGGAACGGAAATCCGGGAACAGGAATAAACCGAAAGAAGTTGTTTTCATAGTCGAGAACAATACCGCTAAAATGGTTCCGGTTAAAACAGGCATAAGCGATGATAATTACATCGAAATAAAAAGCGGATTGAAAGGCGGCGAGCTGGTTGTTTCGGGAAGCTATAAAGCTATATCAAGGCAATTGAAAGACGGTTCGAAGGTTCGGATAGAAAAAAAGAAAAAATTTGACAGAAGAAAAGAAAATTAAACGGAAATTCAGATGAAAATAATAGATATTGAACATATTTCTAAAATTTATCACGTTGGTACCGAAGTAGTACGGGCTTTGAGGGATGTATCGCTAAGAATTGATAAGAACGAGTACGTTGCCATAATGGGTCCCTCCGGTTCGGGCAAATCAACTCTTATGAATATGCTCGGTTGTTTGGATACGCCTACATCGGGCAAGTATCTTTTTAAAGGCGAGAACGTAAGCCAGATGACCGATAACGACCTTGCAAGAATCAGAAACAGGGAGATTGGATTTGTGTTCCAAACATTCAATCTTCTGCCGAGGTCCGATGCGTTGCACAACGTAGAACTCCCTTTGATTTATGCGGGAATGCCGC
>JAJRSV010000420.1 GCA_024278655.1 Bacteroidota bacterium
AATTTTATTGAATTAAAATCTTTAGGAACAAAGAAATAATAAGGTTCAACAGTTTCCAACTCTTTCCATTCTAAAGTTTCCAAATTGTTTTTAGTCAGAGTTTCAAACTTATAAGCCCGCGTACCAAATATTTCTGTATGATAAACTTTACTATGGTTCTGCTTTGTTCCTTTATTACGAACAAGAATGGAAATAGCCACCCCTTGCTGAATATCAAAGACATTTTTATCAATTCCACCATCGGGAGCTTTTTCTTTTTTCTTTGTATTTCCGTGTAAATCCAGTATATAAATTTCATCAAAAGTTTCTAATAAATGCTTTCTCATTTGGCGGTGAATAATCCCATCTAAAAAGGAATTGTTCGTAATCATAGCAACAATACCGCTTCCGTTCTTTTCGATATAATGCTCAGCATAACGGATAAATTTTATATAATCATCAGAAAGCGGCTGGATATTTTTTTCGTTTAAACCATCTTTATAAGCTTTAATTAAATTTGTAATCCACTCTCCTTTATTGGAAGAGCTTACGCTGTAAGGCGGGTTGCCTATTACAACCATAATCGGGGTTTCGTTTTTTATAACGGCAGCTTCTTTCGATTCTTCGGCAATGCTTTCGGCAAAACCGAATCCTGTGAAAAGGTTATCCTGTGTTTCGCTTTCTTCCAGCGAGTTTGTTAAGTAAATACCCAGTCGACGGTTAAAATATTTAAAGCCGGTTTCCTTAAATGCCATACTCAATTTAAGATGAGCAATTGTGTAAGGTGCCATCATTAATTCGAACCCATGAATTCTGGGTAGCAGGTCGTGATGAACATAAGCATGCCATCTGCCTTTTTGCCCTTCATCCAAAAGCTTTTTATAAATTACACGGATAACGGCGCTTAAAAATGTTCCGGTGCCAACAGCAGGGTCCAGAATCTGAATGCGGTGGGTTCCGTCCTGCAGTTTGGATGTGTCAGCCAAACCGGCAGGCAGGTTAAATTCTTTTTGAAGAATGTAATCGACCGAATGAACAATAAATCTTACCACAGGTAATGGTGTGTAGTACGCTCCCATTTTTTTACGCAGTTCCGCATCGTACTCTTTCAGAAAATCTTCGTAAAAATGTATAACAGGATCGGGACCCTCGAGGGTTTCGCTCCACCCGTTATTTTTAAAATACTGTTTCATCAATTTTTGAACATCGGCATGAGAGAATACTTCACACAATTCATTAACAATGTATTCCAATCTCTTATCGAAGTCGGGTCCTACGATATGATCGAAGAAATGCCTTAAGAAAGGATTTGAAGCCGGAACAAGGTCGCGTGCTTCCTGCCTGGAAAAGTTTTCGGGAGTTTTATCATGGTATCGTGCAACAAAAAGCCCGTAAACCAAAGTTTGCGCGTACATATCTGCAAATGATTCGATTGTTAAATCGTGCACGAGCAGTTTTTTAATTGTATTGTAAACGCGCTGTATTTCGGGGCTGCCGTTATTTTTTTCAGATAGAAAATCTTTTATGTTATCCCTTATCCGCTGGGCTTTACCGCCCATTATTTTAGCAAGATGTTCTCCTGAACGAATCGGTTCTTTATGCGACTGTGTGAAATCGAGTAATGTCTTGGCAGCAAAATCGTAATTTTCAGGCAGGGGAGTGAGCGTTCTTGTTTTTAAATTGTACTCTGCTATTTTTATCGGTTCCTGGTATTTTAGGCCGTTTCTGTAAAACCGGAATTCAACATAATCGGTTAAAATTAGGTTTGCGTATCCGAAGTATCTTGCCATTTGCTCAGACTTTTCAATTTTATCCAAGGAAACACCTATATCTTTTGCTTCGATATAAAGAATAGGTATATCGTGTTTCATCACAATAAAGTCGGGTTTGTTTCCCTTTTTTGCCTTCGGGTCGTGATCGATTCTTCTAACATTTATTTTTTTAAATATGCCATTAAGAAGCAGCTCAAAATCTGTACGGTACCCCATTTCGCTGGTCTCTTCATGTTTAAATTTTTTCGAAATGGATTTAAGGTAGGTTTCAAAGATGGTTTTCATTTCTTATCTCTTTTGCGCCGCCGGTTTAGTAATTCTTTCTTTAACTGTATGGTTGAAAACAGATTGCCCTTTTCCGAATCGGATAATCCTCGTGAAATTGAATCTATAAAAAGTTTTGTTTTTAATTTTGTGTCGTTTGTTTTATTCATTTCTCAAGTATAAATTATCTTCATTTCTTTCCTGATGGAATCAATCAAATACGGGCTTATAGATTTTTCAGTAAGGAGATCTACTTTAATTCCTATTAACTTTGATAATTCTCTTTCCATTTTTACAATTTCGAGCAGACTTTTTCTTTCGGAAAATTCTACTACTATATCAATATCGCTTCCAGGTTTTTCTTCGTCTCGTACATAAGAACCAAATACCGCAACTTTTGTTGCGCCATGCGAGATAAGGAAACTCCTTACTATATTGAAGATAGCTTTTTTATTCATTTATCTTTTTAATTTTTATTGATATTGCACATTCTTATCTGAACAAACATAAACACTTCGCTTCTATTTCTCAAGAAAAATATGCTAATAAAAACCCCGCAACAGTGCGGGGTGAAATAGTTTTTTGTTGGTAAAAGTATTGGACAAAGTTACCAATGCATTTTATGTAAATCTTCTTTTAGAATCTATCAGCTCACCTTTCGAATTGTATATATTTAACTCCAACGGCATTTGCCCCGGTAAAGTGTGTGTTGCACAACCGAAGCAGGGGTCGTAAGCACGGAAAGCCATTTCTATTTTGTTCAGCACACCGTCTGTAATTTCAACACCTTTGTGGATTAATCCGGTGGCGGCTTTTTTAATCGACATTGAAATAGCAGCGTGATTGTTTGTTGTTCCTACAATAAGATTTGCTTTTTTTACAATACCGTTTTCATCCGTAATGTAGTGATGAGTAAGCGTTCCTCTCGGTGCTTCTACAATGCCTATTCCTTCCGTCGGTGTTTCGGTAGGTATTACACGGTAATCTTCCGATGTAATTTCGGGGTCGTTGATAAGTTCGTTTGCTCTTTCGGCTGAATACATTAACTCAATTATTCTTGCCCAGTGTGTTGCAAGTGTATGATGCACAGGTGTTTTACCGGAACGGTCGCCTGTAAGTGTTTCGTAATACTTTTCGTACTCTTCCTGTGCAAGCGGAGTTGCCATGCCGTCTGAAGCGTTTAATCGTGACAAAGGCGTTGCCCTGTAAACACCGCTCTCTTTGCCGTCTACAAAACCTTTCCACCCAATCTTTTTTAAGTAAGGATATTTAAGATAATTCCATGTTTCAGTATGTTCTGCAATATGCTCAGTGTATTCATCGGGTGAGTATTTGCAGAACTCTTTCCCTTCCGGATCCACAACACGTACTTTGCCGTCGTAAAAGTTTACTTTGTTGTTTTCATCAACCAAACCCATGTAGTAGGTTTTATGTGTGTAAGTATCGGAGAGAATCATGTCAACATAAGCAGAGTTTTTCAGAACAACGTCATCAAAAATTTTGAATGTAAACTTTCCGAATTCGATAAAGTATTTCAGGTTTTCAGCAAATGTATCCCGCTCTTCTTCTGTTAATCCCTTGCTCACACCGCCGGGCAAAGACGTTACCTGATGAATCTTTTTGCCGCCGAGAGTTTGAATCATCTCCTGCGCAAGCGCCCTTAACTTAATTACCTTTTTGCCGGCTTCAAGTCCTACCTTATTTATAACTCCTAACAGATTCCTTTCTGCTTTAAGAGCATCGGGACCTACTACAAAATCAGGCCCTCCCAAAGCGTAAAAGTGAACCGTATGATCTGCGCAGAAGAAGATTGAGTAAAGCAGCTCCCGGAGTTTTTTAGCAGCAGAAGGAATTGTAACGTGATATACTGCATCGCACGCTTTTGCCGATGCCATGTGGTGTGCTTCGGGACAGACACCACAGATGCGAGTGGTGATACGCGGCATATCCCCCACCGGTCGCCCCTGGCAGAACTTTTCGAATCCTCTCAACTCAGGAACGATGAAGTAGCAGTTTGCCACCTCGTTATTATCGTCTAAAAATATGTCTATTCTACCGTGTCCCTCTAAACGGGTAACCGGATCTATTTTTATAGTTTTCATTTTTAATTTCCTCTATAGTTGATGTTCTTCAACAGCAGCCAATTCTTGTTCTTTTCCATTAAGCTTTTGAACCCGTCTGAAAGTGGAACCCGCTAACGAAAACCTGTAAAGAGTGCCGAGCGGATCTGCAATTTTTTCAAGTATCTTTCTGGTTTCTTCCGGTGTATCGGCATCTATAACCGAGCTAAGAGCCGAAATCATCTTTGCTCCCTGGTCTTTTACATTAGGTGGAGCACCGTAACAGCCGCGGCATGGAATATTTGCCTGAACACATAATGCACTGCATCCACCGCGCGTTGCGGGACCCATACACAGTATACCCTGATCCAACAGGCATTCGTTCGGATCGGGAATGATTTCGTGCGGTCTGAAAAATTCCTTTATCTTTTTCTCTTTTCTTTCACGCGGGCATTCATCGCAGCAGGTTTTATCTGTGGCGCCCAAAACAGTTCCTTTCGGCGGAAGCTCACCTCCGTTTTTCAGTATCTCCATCACTGCCAGCATAACGGTTAAAACCTGGAATGATTGCGGCGGGCATCCGGGAATGTAGTAATCTACATCAACTACCTGGTCTAAGGTTTTAACCGTATTATAGAATTCCGGTATTTCAATTTCTCCTTCCGGCATTTGTGTTTTCGGCTGCGGAACGGTTCCTTTTGAAGCATCTTCTACAGAAGGAGCTTCTTTGTAAACGTAATCGAATACACCCTGCTTATCATACATATTCGCGAGTCCCGGTATGCAGCCCTCCTGCGGACACGAACCGAACGCTATAAGCAACTGCGATTTTTTACGAAGTAGTTTTGCCATCTCTTCGTTTTCTGAGTTTCTTATTGAACCGTTAAAAAGTGTGATAGTAATTTCTCCATCTTCCATTTTTCTCACATCATCATACTTAAAATCCATTACGCAGGGCCAGAAAACGATATCGAAGAAATCTGCAACATCGAGAATTTTATCCTCAATATCGATAACCGTAATTTCGCAGCCGCCGCAGCTTGCCGCCCAATACAATGCTAATTTTGGTTTAGCCATTTTATTTCTCCCAAAAATTTCATCCTTTAATATATCCTTTGAATGACTGTATAGATGTATGAAAATTAAAATCATTCAGTCATTCGTTATACCCTCCGTAGCTTTATCGAAGGAGGGTCATTCAACCATTCGTTTTTAATTTTTTACCAGTTTCAACGGACCGAGCTTTTTAATTTCCCCGGTGAATTCAATAGAAACCTGTGCGTACTTCTCAGCTTCCGAAGCGGAAATCCATTCGAGTCGCAGCCGTCGTTCATCAATACCGAATTGCCTGAGAATCATTTTAAGCATTTCCACACGCCGCATAGTTTTAAAGTTGCCTTCGATGTAATGGCAGTCGCCGAAGTGGCAGCCGGCAATAAGCACACCGTCGGCACCAAGTTCAAAAGCTTTCATAACGAAAGAAGGATCGACTCTGCCGGAACACATGGTTCTTATAACACGGATGTTCGGCGACGATTTAATCCGCGATACTCCGGCGAGGTCGGCTCCTGAATAAGCGCACCAGTTACACAGGAATCCGACTATTTTAGGTTCAAACCCGTTTGATTTATAATCAGATTTTTCGTTCGAACCGTTTCCGGTTTCTATTTTGGTTTTATCTGTAGTTTCCATTTTAGTAATTATATTATTTTATTTTAAACTTCTTCTAAAATGCCTTCCAACTCGGCGTAAATTTGTTCATCCGAAAATCCTTTACCGGTAATTGCTCCTGCAGGACAAGCAGCAACGCAGGTTCCGCATCCTTTACAGAGTGCGTCGTTAACAACCGATACTTTTTTCTCATCAACAAAATCGATTGCACCGTATGCACACAGGTTGTTGCAAATCCTGCATCCGGAACAGAATTCTTCATTAATTTCTGCCCTTACCGGATCGAGTTCAACTGCACCTTTCGAAATCATCGATAGAGCACGTGCGGCAGCACCGCTTGCCTGAGCTACCGTATCGGGAATATCTTTAGGTCCCTGCGCACAACCGGCAATGTAAATTCCATCGGTTGATGTTGAGAACGGATCGAGTTTCGGATGCCGTTCGAGTAAGAATCCGCATGGGCTTTTTGATAAGCTTAACAGCTTTGCCAGTTTATCAGTTGCCTTTGCCGGTTGAATGGCGTTGCAGAGCACAACCATA
>JAJRSV010000421.1 GCA_024278655.1 Bacteroidota bacterium
AAAAGATGACAGAGTAAAATTAGACGACATCCGCGAGGATGTCCGGAAAGTATATTCTCAGCTAATCACCCTGGATGATTACACCATTAGGGTGCTTTGTGCAATGGTTATTGTCATTCACAATTACTGGAACTGGGAAGAACTTTATAAACAATTATTAACGGAGGAAAAAAATGGAACAGACAGTTAAGCAAACCATCAATCAGCAGGAAGCCGACCGCCTGCGTGCCTGGATAGTTGAGTTGAAGGAACAGGAGAAGGCAAGGGCAGAGCAGATAAAGAATAAGATTGAGAGGGAAAAGGAACTGCAGCCCTACTTCGATGAATATATGCACCTTGAAGATGAGATAAGTGATTTAAGGAAAGAGCAGCGCAATCAAATCAGGCTGCTGAAAACACTTATTGAATTTGCAGAGAAAGCTTCCGGCGAAAAGTTTGTTTATGACGGACCATTATTTAACAACTAAACAGAAAGGAGCCGGAGATGGCAAAAAGCAAGTTAACAATCCGCACTTACGAAGATGTGGATAAAGCATTACTGGAACTCGGCAGGCATGAAGGTTTTATAGCAAAGAAGGAAGCCGAGATGAATAAGCGAATCCAGGATATAAAGGATCGCTTTAACGAGCAGACCGCCGACGCGCGTGCAGCAAAGCAGATGATTGAGCAGGATATTAAATCTTTCTGCATGATTAACAAAGCTGATTTTATGAAATCGAGAGCGAAGAAACTCATCCATGGTGTAATCGGATTCAGAACCAATCCGCCGAAAGTAGTGCAGCTCAACCGCAAGTTTACCGTTAAAACTTCTTTGGAATTATTGAAGAAGATTTTTACCGGCAAGTATGTGCGGATGAAGGAGGAAATAGATAAGGAAGCTATCCTTGCAGACTACAGCAAAGAAGAGCTTACGGATGATAAGCTTGCAGCAGTCGGTTTACGTGTTGACCAGGATGAGAAATTCTTTGTTGAGATTGATTGGGATTCACTAAACAAAGATGCGGCAGCTTGAGATGGATGAGTTAAAAGTTAATGATATTGTAAATGTATTGAACCATCCTGCTTACAAAAATGAGGAGTTCCGAATAATATATTTCGCATGGAGAAGGGGACTAGCATGTGTTACAAATAAGAGATTAGGTTATACATTCGTTTGGCCTACAAATGAAGTAAAAAAAGTGGAGACCAATAATGGACGAAGCAATAATAAAGGAATGCATGCTTCAGTTTCCGGAAGCGGTTTCGGAAGTTGAAGCGGTTGATTTGGCCGCTCAGGCAGTGCACCGTGAAATCAGAGAGAACGGAGATAAACTTACATACAAAAAGCTTCAGAAGCTCTGTTCAAAATACAATTACCTTCACACGCTCCGTGAAGAGCTGAACCGGAAGCGCATTGAAGAGATGAGTTCTTTCGTAATATTAAACTGAGGAGATTATGAGCATAAGACAAATAGCAAGAGATGCCGGAGTTTCGCACACTTCAATTTCAAAAATACTTAACGGTAAGTACGGTGCGGACCCGAAAAACATTCTGGAAAAGATTATCAGATCAATTGGAGGAATTAACATACCTCCCGATAAGTATGATGATTTGATTGAGATGTTGGAAGATTGCAGGTTACCTTCGAAGTTTGGAAAGAGCCAGCGCACAGCAACGTGGCTTTGGGAAAGATTAATTGCAGCAAAACAATCTGACAATAAAGAGGAAGAAGATGGCAGTTAGATCCGGGTTGCAGTGTCCTTGGTGCGGATATACTCCGCGCAAGGGTTTCAAGGTTCTCAAGACAATGAAGTTCAGAAAACACACCGAGCGGGGGCATAAATGTCCTAAATGCGGTCAGTCATTCATCAGCCGTCAGGAAGCTTTACAGCAGAAGTTCCTGGCAAAAGAACATCCTCAGGTAATCAAAGATGAGTGATATAAAAGAATATATCAGACTGCAGCGTCAGCGCGATTGGCTGAAGCGACAGCTCAATAATCTCGTTGAGAAAGATCTGGAATCGTTCCTTCGGGATTTGGGCAAAGAAATCGACCGCATAATCAGAACCAATACCGATCCGCTTACATTAACCTCCGAAAGCTTCAAAGATTTGATTGAGCAATTTGCCAGGGAACTCCAGCGTATGATGGATAACAACCTACATACCGGCAGCGTCCGTCTGGCAGAGCTGCATAACCAGGTAAAAGCCGCCCTCAACTTTTCCTACCCGATAGATTATCAACTCTTTCCTAAAAGCACCGTCCCATCGAAACCATTGATAAGAGAGATTGGACGGATTCTGTCCAAGTACCGAGACGGAAGCATAACTGAACCGGCGACGAGACGGCTGATTAAGAAACGGTTTGGAGTGCCGGTTCATCATGCCAATTCATACATCAACACTCAACTTGCCGGCTTCGACAACTCGGCAGCCAAAACAATAGCAGATCTGTCCGGATTAAAGAAGGCAATATACTTCGGGCCTATTGGTCCAAACACACGTGAGTTCTGCCGGAGACTACTTGGCAGTCCTGCTACTTATACTGAACAGGAGATAAGAAGGATGAGCAACGGCCAGGGTCTGCCGGTGCTGCGTTACTGCGGCGGTTACCGCTGCATGCACGAGTGGCTTTGGGTTGATGAAGAATGGCCGGAAGTAAAGGACTTGTTAGAATGACAATCTGCCAAAATTACATAACAGATAGCAAGCGATGTGTCGTTGAGATGTCGTTGAGCGTCGTCGAGCTCAGCACCGTGTCGTTGAGCTGTTTGATTATGGTTTATTTTCGCAACTTTTAAAAATTTATCGTTTCACTCACTTCTGTTTTTTCAAAAATATCATTTCACTATGTCGTTGAGATATTTGATTTTAGTTCGAAATCGAATGTTTTAAATTAGCTTATCGTTTCACTTCACAAAAAATTAGCCGTTTTCGAACTTTTTTTCTCTATTCACCTCTTGACAAGTGCTCATCTGTTCACTATATTTGTAGTGAACAACTGAACACTATTAAGAGAAAGAAATGAAAAAAGAGTTAACCGACAGACAGCAGGCAATCCTCACATTCATAGAACAGTATCTGCAGGAAAACGGTTTCCCGCCTACGTTAAGGGAAATCGGAAAGCATTTCGGTATTGCTTCAACATTCGGAGTTAAACGGCATCTCGAGGCACTTGAGAAGAAAGGGTATGTTACAATCGAGAGCAACGCAAGCCGCGGCATAGCGGTTGTCCACGATGACGAATACAACTCATCCGTTCCCGAGGCAGTTAAGAATGAACACTTTAATAAAATACCCGTTGTGGGAAGAGTTGCCGCCGGTTCGCCGATACTTGCAATGGAAAACATCGAGGGCTCGTTAATTATCGATCCATCATTCATCAAAAAAGCCGAAGACGTTTTTGCTTTACGTGTTCAGGGCGATAGTATGATTGACGCCGGAATTTTTGAAGGCGATCTTGTAATTGTTTCGCCCAACGATAAAGGAAGAAACGGCGATATTATAGTTGCAATGTTGGAAGACGAAGTAACTGTAAAACGGCTCGAAAGAATAGGTGATGAAATTAAACTCATTCCCGAAAACATTAATTACCAACCGATAACCGTAACCGATAAAAATAACTTTTCAATTGTCGGCAAGGTTAAAGGCGTTGTAAGATGGCTAAACTAAAAAGGAGGTAAAATGAAAACCACAATATTCATAAACGCGATACGGACCCGAAGCTATTTAAGGTTCCTTTACGGATTGCAGGAAATTTATATCGAACCGTACTACATAACAACCGAACGCTCGGGTAAAAAGGTTATTTACGGAAGAGTGAAAAGAACCAACGAGATAAAAAAGTTTGAGTACGAAAAAATAGTTAATATTCGTGTTCTTAGTAACAGCAAGTTTTCTCCCGTTATACCTATAATTCCGCAGGCATGTTAATATCAGGAGGTATAGTAATGAATGAAGAAGCAAGAAGAAATGTAGATCTGCTCGTAGAGCAATTCTGGAAAAGGGGTTATATGACATTGAGCAGAAGGTTCGGCAAGTATCTTCCCGAACCGCCCAAAGTTGGTAACTTTGATGTGGACATAGTTGCAAAGTATAAAAATGAATATGCTATCGGTATAACATTAAACAGTAGCGACTTTAATAACGATAAGCTTATTGATAAGTTAAATTATCTTGCAACACGCCATACAAAGTACACAAGCAAACGGGTGCTTCTTTTTGTCGGAGTTCCGGTACAGTACTATAAAAATGCAAAAGTAATTTTAGAGCAGCTTAAACCGGAAGCCAAAAGCAACATAAAATTATTTCAGGTCGTTGAAAGAAACACGGGAAAAAGCAACCGCCGAAAAAGAAACCGCGTACTATTCTCGTAACACCTAACCCGGTCACCGGTTCCGTATAAATACATCATTTATAAGGTAATCATTGCTTTTTACCTTTACCGGTGCCGAAATTCTTCTTAAAATTGCAATTCAAAAAGAATTAAGTTCATCTAATTGTCAGTTTCCTTGACATTATAGTAGTGTAGGTTTAATTTTACACGCTTAATCATTTTTATAGGTTTTCAGAGAGAATTGGCTAGAAAAAAAACTCGCTCGGATGAAGCATTACAAAAGGAATTAAAGAAGTCGGGTGAAATCCCGAAGCACATTGCCATCATAATGGACGGTAACGGCAGGTGGGCAAAAAAAAGAGGGCTGCCCAGAGTTGCCGGTCATAAAAAAGGTGTTGATGTAGTAAGAGATATTGTTGAAGCATGTGCACAAATAGGCGTTGACTATTTGACCCTTTACACTTTTTCTACGGAAAACTGGAAGCGTCCCAAAGATGAAGTTTCGACCCTGATGCGTCTCCTTCTTAACAGTTTAAAAGAGCGTTTGAATGAACTTAATGAAAACGATATTAAGCTGAACTGTATTGGGGATATGCATTCGCTGCCAAGGGATGTTCAGAGGCAGTTGAAGGAAGATATTGAAAGAACCAAAAACAACAAACGTATGACTTTGAATCTTGCCTTAAGCTACAGCGGAAGGTGGGAACTTGTTGAGGCAATAAAGAGTATATCGAAAAAAGTTTTGGAAAATAAGATTGATCCCGATGAGATTGATGAAAACCTGATCAAGCAATATTTGACTACTAAAGATATGCCCGATCCGGATCTATTAATCAGAACAAGCGGTGAATTCAGGGTAAGTAATTTTCTTTTATGGCAAATCGCATATACCGAGTTTGTAATACTGGATGTTTTATGGCCCGATTTCACGCGGGAACATCTTTACAATTCTGTTATTGAGTACAGGAAAAGAGAACGTAGATTCGGTAAAGTAAGTGAACAAATTCAGAATAGAAAAGGCATTAAGAATGTTCAGGATTTCCCGGCGGAAATTGTATAAGCTATTATTCTTTACATTAATATTATTTTCAATAAACTTCACATTCGCACAACCGCAAACAACTACCTATAAAATTTTAGGTATTTCAGTTGAAGGAAATAAAACGGCAGATCCTTCGATAATTATTTTAAACAGCGGATTAAAAGTGGGCGATGAAATTCAGGTGCCGGGCGACCAGACGCTGAATGCCATAAGGCAGTTGTGGAATCTGAACATCTTTTCCGATATACAGATACTGATTGATAAAAAAGTAGGCGACGGTGTTTTTCTTGTTATTAAGGTACAGGAATATCCGCGCGTTGAAAAAGTGGTTATCGAAGGCAACGACGAAATTGATACCGATGAAATAGAAAAGAAAATTACTTTTTTACGTGGCTCCATATTAAAACCGCAGGACATATCGAAACTCAAGCAAAGAATATTAGACCTTTACGCTGAAGAAGGTTACTTAAATGCCGAAGTTATTGTCGGGCGTTACACTTATTTCGATGCAGATACAATTGACGAAGATATAACCGTTACCTGGCGAAATATTAAAGATTTCTCGGATGAACTTGAAGTTGAATATCCTGCAGGCGAACGTACATACCGTGACTTAATAAGCAAAATTAAAAACCGCACGGTGCTGAAGGTTACAATTAAAGAAGGCGACGAAGTAATTGTAAGAAAGATTGAGTTCAGGGGAAACAAAGCATTCGATGATGATGACCTTAAAGGCGCTTTTGATGAAACAACCGAAGCCACCTGGTGGAAGTTCTGGTCCAGTGCCGATTTTAATCCCGAAGATTACAAAAAAGACAAACAGCTTCTTATAGATTTTTACAGAAGCAACGGTTACAGGGATGCCGAAATCATTTCCGATTCTCTTATTTATTCCAACGATAAAAAAGATTTGAAATTGGTTATCGATATTTACGAAGGACCCCAGTATAAAGTGAGAAATATTGTGTGGGAAGGTAATACGGTTTATCCCGATAAAGTGCTTACACAACGGCTGGACTTCAAAAAAGGCGACATATATGATTATGAGAAATTCCAGAGAAATTTACGAGGCAACGAAACTCAGAATGATGTTTCGGCACTGTACCTCGATAACGGTTATTTAATGTTTAACGTGCAGCCCGAGGAAATACGTGTTGCCGAAGATTCCGTTGATTTGGTGATAAGAGTTGAAGAAAGAAAACAGTTCAGAGTTGCAAGGGTTAACATTGCAGGCAACACAAAAACAAAAGATAAAGTTATAAGAAGAGAACTTTACACAATTCCCGGCGATTACTTTAACAGGGGATTGCTGTTCAGAAGTATTCAGCAGTTGGCTAACCTGCAGTACTTTAACGCCGAAAAGCTTTACGGTCCGCAGGGAATAGGAACGCAGCTTGAAAGCGACAGTACAGTATCGATAACTTTTAATGTGGAAGAAAAATCGAGCGATTACTTAAATGCATCGGTCGGTTACAGCGGAAGTTTCGGCTTCAGCGGTTCGATAGGTGTAACGCTTACAAACTTTTCAATTGCCGAACCGTTCTCGATGGGCGGCGGGCAGGTGCTTAATTTTAACTGGCAGTTTGGCGTTGGTAATGTTTACCGTACGTTTACATTGGGCTTTACCGAGCCCTGGTTTATGGATACTCCCACTTCGGTCGGAGTCGAGGTGTTCGATACGCGCCAGCAGTATGTTTACGATTTAAGGCAATCGGGCGGAACGTTAAGAGTTGGAAGAAGATTAAGATGGCCCGATGACTTTTTCTATCTTTCTACATTTTTTAAGTATCAGTATAACAATATTATAAACGGACAGAATTTTTACACCGAAGGATTATTCAACCAGTATACATTAGGCGGAACAATCAGCCGCCGGAATATTGATAACCCTATCTTTCCGTCAATCGGCTCTATTTTTACATACAGTCTCGAAGTTTCGGGCGGTCCGTTTCTGCCGGGCGAAGTAGATTATCTGAAAATGGGTTTCAAGTCGGAATGGTATAAACGTCTTTTCCGTTCCAACAAGTTTGTTTTTTATACAATGGCTAACTTCGGTTACATCGATCTTTTTGTTAAGGATACACCAATCAACCCGTTTGAACTTTATTTTATGGGCGGTAACGGATTGGTGATTGCAACCGAACCGCTTAGAGGATATGAAGACAGATCGGTGGGACCGAGGAACGCTTTCGGAAGTGTGATAGGCGGAACGGTAATGGCGCGGTTTACAGCCGAGCTGCGTTTTGCGGTTACACTTGAACCGATGCCGCTTTATATTTTGGCTTTTGCCGAAGCCGGTAATGTGTTTGAAAATTTTCAGAAAACAGATATCTTTGATTTAAGAAGATCAGTCGGTTTCGGAGCGAGAATCCTTATCAACCCAATCGGTCTTATCGGATTCGATTTGGGCTGGGGATTCGACAGGAAAATTACCGATGGAAGAGACCCCGAGTGGCTTTTCCATTTCCAGTTCGGAAGAGGATTTTAACGGTTTAATTTATAATTAATCAGAGAGGAACAATTAGTGAAAAAACAATATTTAATTATTGCGGTTCTGCTTTTTGCTGTGAGTGCGGGCAGTTTGTTCGCTCAAACTCAAAAGATAGGTTATGTCGATTCACAGGTTATCTTATCCCAGTATTCTGCAGCTATAAAAGCTCAGGGCGACCTTGATGCATTAACAAATTTATGGTCGGCTCAGCTCGATTCGATGACTATGGCTTATCAGCAGGCATTGACGGATTATCAGAAACAGGCGCAAACTATGCCCCAGGATAAGCAGACCATGGAACAACAGAAGCTGATTCAGATGGAGCAAAACATCTATGATTTCAGAAAACAAAAATTCGGTCAGCCCGACGGTGAGATTTACAGAAAACAGGAAGAGCTGTTTTCTCCCGTTAAAGAAAAAATTTATGCTGCCATCGAAAAGATTGCCAAAGAAGAAGGTATGAAATTCGTTTTTGATAAAAGCGGCGATATTATACTTCTGTATGCCGATCCTGCATTCGATATTACTTACAAAGTTCTCGACGAACTTAAAAGAGGCAAGTAATCTTTTATTACCGGTTTAGGTTCCTTCAGATAAATGAGGGAACCTATTTTTTTATTAATAACATCACTTCAGAATTGTTATGAAAAGAATATTAATTATTTCGGTCGCAATTTTCTCTTTTCTTTCTTCATCCGTCTTTGCGCAATTAAAAATCGGGTATATCGATTCCGATACTATTTTGGAAAACCTGCCCGATGTGAAAGACGCGAGGCAAAAGCTCGATGATTTAATTCGTGAATGGCAAAACGAACTGAGACAGATGGAAGCCGAGTATAAACTAAAGAAAGATGATTTCGATAAACGTAATCTTATTATGACCGACCAGACGAGAACCGAAGCTAAAAAAGAGCTGGATGAATTAGAGAAAAAGATATCGGACTTCAGGGAAAAGAAATTCGGCACAAACGGCGAGATGTTTCAGAAACAGGACGAACTGATGAAACCGATTCAGAATAAAATTTTCAATGTTATTAAAGAAATTGCCGAAGAAGAAGATTACGATTATATATTCGACCGCAGCGGTGATATTATTTTCCTTTACGCCAAAGAAAAATACGACTTGACCGCTCAGGTTTTAGAAAGAGTTAAACTGGAACTGGAATGAACATTCCTGTAAAAGATATTGCCGAACTTGTTAACGGTAAAATTACCGGCGATGAAAATCTGGTTATAAATAACGTAGCGAGAATTCAGGAAGCAAAAAAAGGGGACTTAACTTTCCTTTATCTTTCCCATTATCAAAAGTTTTTCGGTTCTACAAAAGCTTCGGCAATTTTTGTGAAGCCGGGTTTTGAAAAGAGCCGCGACGATATTACTTATATTGAAGTTGATGAACCGGATAAAGCGTTAAGCAAAGTAATTATCAATTATTTTACGCCGGAGTTTAAACTTGAAGGAATCGATGAAACCGCAGCGGTTCATAAAGATGCCGGGCTTGGAAGCAATGTTGCAATAGGTAAAAATGTGGTGATTTCTGCCGGGTGTAAAATAGGCAGTAACGTTAAGATATTTCATAACACGGTTATTTCTGAAAATGTTGAAATAGGCGACGACTCATTAATTTTTCAGAACGTAAGTATAAGAGAAGACAGCAAGATAGGTAAAAGAGTTATCATTCATCCGGGGGTTGTTATCGGTGCAGACGGTTTCGGTTTTAACCCGGATAAAAAAGGAGTATATCAAAAAGTTCCTCAGATTGGTAATGTGATAATTGAGGACGATGTTGAAATAGGAGCAAACTCTACAATCGACCGTGCGGCAATCGGTTCCACCGTAATTAAAAAAGGAGTTAAGATTGACAACCTCGTGCAAATTGCCCACAACGTTTACGTTGGCGAAAACACGGTTATCTCTGCACAAACCGGAATTTCGGGAAGCACGATTGTCGGAAAGCATTGTATATTAGCCGGTCAGGTTGGGTTAGCAGGGCATATAGAGATTACGGATAATGTAGTGATTCTTGCGCAGGCGGGTATTCCAAAGTCTATTACAAAACCGGGATTTTATTTCGGATCGCCTGCCAAGGAAACAAAAAAAGCTTTTAAAATCGAAGCGCACATTCGCAGCTTACCCGAATACGTAGATAGAATTAAAGCTCTCGAAAAAGAGTTGAAAGAGTTAAAGGAACAACTGAATAATAAACGGTAATTATTAAACTCATTCTTATTGCAAATTCTCATTTTATTGTAATTCTTAACACATCTTGCTATTTTATTAAATACATTTTTTATACGTAAATCAATAATAGTTAAAATAATTTATGATAGAACAACAAAGAACAATTGCCAAAGAAGTTTCGATGAGCGGCATCGGACTTCATACAGGAACAGAGTGTAAATTAACATTTAAACCCGCACCCGAAAATTACGGTATACGTTTTATCCGTGCCGACCTCGGCGGCAAACCCGAAATTCCCGCTATTGCCGAAAACGTGGTGGATGTATCGAGGGGAACTACACTTGGTATCGGCGAAGCAAAAGTACACACCGTTGAGCATGTGCTTGCCGCTATAGTCGGACTTCAGATAGACAACATCATTATCGAAATTGAAGGCATTGAACCGCCTGTCGGCGACGGAAGTTCGATGCCGTTTGTTGAAATACTTCAGGAAGCAGGTTTCGAACAACAGGAAGCTCCGAAAGATTATCTGATAATCGATAAAACAGTTATGTACCACGATGAAGAAAAAAACATCGACATAGTTGCATTGCCTTTGGATGATTACAGGGTAACGGTAATGGTTGATTATCAGAACCCCGCGCTCGGAAGCCAGCATACAGGTTTGTTCGATTTGGAAAAAGAGTTTGTTAAAGAGTTTGCATCTGCCCGGACGTTTTGCTTTTTAAGCGAAGTTGAAGAGTTAGCCGACCAGGGATTAATTAAAGGCGGCGATTTTGATAACGCGATAGTTATTGTCGATCGAAATCTTAATCAGAAAGATTTAACCGCGTTAAGGGATAAAATAGGTTTATCGGATGATATAACTTTAGGCGAACAAGGAATTCTTAATAATAAACGGCTCCGCTTCAAAAACGAACCGGTTCGTCATAAGCTGTTGGATTTATTGGGCGACCTTGCTTTAATCGGTGC
>JAJRSV010000422.1 GCA_024278655.1 Bacteroidota bacterium
CCGGATACATAAATATACCGCCGTAAAGAAGATTTCGGTGAATGTCCGCAACCATCGATCCGATATAACGCGATGTGTACGGGCGCCCGGTTTCTTTATCCTCCTGCTGTAAATACTTAATGTATTTCTTTAAGCCGGGATGCCAGTAAAGATAATTTCCCTCGTTGATGCTGTATATTTTTCCCTTCTTCGGTATCTGAATTTTTTTGTGAGAAAGTATATACTCGCCGAAAGCCGGATCGAGTGTAAAGCCGTAAACTCCGTTACCCGCCGTGTAAACAAGCATCGTGCTCGAACCGTAAATAACATAACCGGCGGCAACTTGCTTTAATCCCTGTTGTAAGCAGTCTTCTAATGTTCCGGGTTCGTGATCAGGAGTAACTCTTTTGTAGATTGAAAATATTGTTCCGATACTAACATTCGCATCAATGTTGGATGAACCGTCTAACGGATCGAACAAAAGAACATACTTACCGATGTGAAAGTGCTTTGGAATAGGTATGATATTCTCTTCCTCTTCCGAAGCCATCACGCAGAGATGTCCGCCATGGTCCATTGCACGCACAAGCATATCGTGGGCAAACACATCAAGCTTTTTTACCTGTTCGCCGTGAACGTTATTGTCGCCCGTGAACCCGAGAATATCGACGAGTCCGGCTTTATTTACTTCAAGAGAAATAACTTTAGTTGCAAGTGAAAGATCGTGCAGAAGATTCGAAAGCTCTCCCGTTGCTTCGGGGTGTTTTCTTTCTTCTTCGATAATATGACGAGCCAAAGTCATAAATTTTATTTCAGACATTTTCTCTCTCCCATTGTTTTATATAAATCAGGAAGCAGCAACTTCCTGGTCTTTGTATTGAAGTTGATACAATTTATAATATATGCCGCGTTTTGCAAGCAGCTCCTGGTGATTTCCTGTTTCGCGGATTTCACCTTTATGTAATACAATTATTTTATCGGAATTCTGAATTGTTGATAACCTGTGTGCAATTACAATAGCAGTTCTACCGACTAAAAGTTTTTCAATCGCCTTTTGAATAAGATGTTCCGTCTCCGTGTCAACACTCGAAGTTGCTTCATCCAAAATTAATATTTGCGGATCATAAGCCAAAGCCCTTGCGAAAGAAATTAATTGCTTCTGTCCCACGCTCAAAGTTGCACCCCGCTCTTTAACTTCCTCATCATACTTTTCCGGAAGTCGTTCGATAAACTGATCGGCACCTACAATCTTTGCGGCTTCTTTAACTTTTTCCAGCGGTATCTCATCATTATAAAGATCTATGTTCGATTTTATATCTCCCGAAAAGAGAAACACATCCTGCAAAACAATTGAAATATGCTTTCTCAAATCTTCTTTTCTTACTTGCCTGATATTTATTCCGTCGACAAGAATTTCGCCTTTGTTAACATCGTAAAAGCGGGTAAGCAGATTAATGATGCTCGTTTTGCCTGCACCGGTGTGCCCTACTATTGCAACCGTTTCGCCGGGATTAATTGTAAACGTAATATCTTTGAGAACATACTCCTCGTCGTTATAAGCAAACCATACATTTTTGAAATCAATTTTGCCTTTTATGTTTTCGAACTTAACCGGGTTGGCAGGATTTTTAATCATAGTGTCGTTATCAAGCAATTTAAAAATTCTCTCCGATGAAGCCATTGCCGTTTGCATAATGTTGTATTTTTCCGAAAGGTCGCGTATCGGTCTGAAAAACATTTCGGTGTACTGAATAAATGCAAACAACACACCAATTGTCATTCCGTTGTTTGTTAACGAACTTTGTAACACTTCGCCGCCGCCGTACCAGATAATCAACCCTACTGCAATCGAACTCAAAAGCTCAACAGCGGGATAAAATATAGCATAGTACAAAATCGATTTTATATTTGCCTGCCGGTAATCGTTATTGATTGATGAAAACTTTTTAAGCTCGTCTTTTTCTTTGTGAAAGATCTTTACGATGCTCATTCCGGTGATGTGTTCCTGCATATAGGAATTCAATCTTGCAAGATGAAGCCGCACGTCGCGGTAACTTTCCCTCGCTTTTCTTTTGAAAAGAAAAGTACCGTAGATAAGCACCGGCAGTACCGAAAGAGTTACCAGCGAAAGCTGTACATCCATAAAAAACATGAAACCCAGAATCCATATAATGATGAACACATCACTAAACACCATAACAATGCCCGATGAGAACAACTCGCCCAATGCTTCAACATCGTTTGTTGCGCGGGTTACAATTCTGCCGATGGGAGTTTTATCGAAGAACTTTAACGACAGCTTTTGAATATGATTGAAAATTTGTGTGCGGAGATCGTAAAGGGTTTTCTGCCCGAGATACTGTGTGAAGAATGTAAGAATATATTGAATAATTGCCTGCAGCAGCAAAGAACCGAACAGCAGCAAACTGATGATGAATAAACCGTTGTAGTCGGAGTTAGCAATGTAATCGTCTATTGCTATTTTAGTAAGATACGGACGCACCGGACCTAATGCCGCCACAACTATGTTCAAAAAGATTGCAAAGATAACATACTTTTTGTACGGCTTGATGTAACCGAGCAAACGCCTCATTAGTTTGGCGTCGTACGCTTTGCCTAAAACTTCATCTTCACTTCTGTAATCGTTCGAACTCATATTAAAATTATATTTCCTTCAACTCTTCTTCTAACAATTGTTTGAAATGCAAATCGGCGTAAATTCCGCCGAGCGCTATCAGTTCGTCGTGTTTTCCCTGCTCAACAATACTGCCTTCCGAAAGAACGATGATATGATCGGCATCTTTAACCGTAGAGATGCGATGACTTATAATTATACTCGTTCTTCCCTTCATGAATTTTTTCAGCTCTTTAAGGATTTCTTCTTCGGTGTTTGTATCGACCGACGAGAAGGAATCATCGAGAATTAATATTTTCGGATCGATTGCAAGAGCACGTGCAAGTGCGCACCGCTGCTTCTGTCCGCCTGAAAATGTTATTCCTCTTTCACCGACAACGGTTTGGTATTTTTCTGGAAACTGTTCAACATCTTTATCGAAATGTGCAATGCGTGACGCTTCAAAAATCTTTTCGTCGTCAATCTCTTTCAGTCCGTAACCGATATTGTTTTTAACAGTATCCGAAAATAAAAACGGTTCCTGCGGAACGAAACCGATGCTTGTGCGAAGAACTTCGAGTGGAATCGACTTAACATTTTTACCATCGATTAAAACTTCACCTTCGGTGCAATCGTAAAGACGCGGGATTAAATTTACAAACGAGGTCTTGCCGCTGCCGGTGTAACCCATCACTGCGACGGTTGAACCTTTGGGGATTTTAAGGTTCACGTTCTTCAAAATGTAAGGGAGAAACTCTCCGTACTTAAACGAAACGTTTTTAAACTCTATTTCACCTTCAATTTTTTTTATCGAATGATTAGTTTCATGCGTATCTTCAATTTCATACGGTTCGTTAAAAATATTATTGAGCCGCTTCATGCTTGCCTCGCCCTGCTGCACAATGTTAATTACCCAGCCGAGTGCAATCATAGGCCAGATGAGAATGCCGAGATAAACTATAAACGCCGTAATCTCGCCTAAGTTCATTTCGCCGGTAATTACTTTTACGCCGCCTGC
>JAJRSV010000423.1 GCA_024278655.1 Bacteroidota bacterium
TAACAGTATTCTCAAAAACTATTTAAAATTATTTTTAAATTTTCAGACAAATTATGTTATCATATATCACATTTGTTTCTAACGATGATAGAAGCAGGTTTTTAGAGATTATATAGATCCAATTAAAAATTTTTCATACCAACGGTTAACATATTAATAAGCACGCCCGCACACGGCAGGCGCGCTTACTTAAAAGAATAATATTACTTCAACAGTATCATCTTTTTAACCTGAACAAAGTTATTTACCTGGAACCTGTAGAAGTAAACACCGCTCGGAAGATCGGTTGCATCGAATGAAACCGAGTGTACACCGATTGACTGATATACATTATCGAGTACGGTTTTTACTTCCTGTCCGAGTAAATTGTAAATCTTCATTGTTACACTTCCGCCTTCGGGTATAGCATAACGAATTGTCGTTGAAGGATTGAACGGGTTCGGATAATTCTGCGATAGCTCATACTGAGTCGGAACCGTTTCATCCTGAACATCTGTCGGAGGTGTGAAACCTACGAAATCATTATCATTCCTCGGCACGAGTTTGTAGTTACCGAATGAATAATAAAGCACTCCCGAAAGCGCATCGAAAGTGGAACCGGTCTGAACGTAAAATTGTCTTGTCGGATCTGCTAAGTTATGATAATCGTGGTTACCGTCTTCAAGCTCAACTCTTGTCTCGCCCGTTCCGTCGTCCACAAGCATCTCACCGAAGTTGTTCGGAGGACCGTCTGCATTTTCATCTGTAACGGTTATATTATTATAACGTATTAACACACTTTCCCATTGTTCTTTTTCAACTGCTCCGTTCTGCCCGAAACCGATTGTTCCTGTTTCGACATCTGCAAATGCGGGAACATCATTTCCGGTAGAGTTGATAATAATCTGCGTAACGCTGTCTATTCTTGTAACGCTGAATGTAGGTGCTCCGCCGTCATCCCATATGTAACCGGTAATTGTAACGTCATCACCTTTATTCAATGTTAAAACATCGTTGCCCAAACTTCCGTTTGTTCCTATTCTAATTCCGCTCCACGGACCTTCGCCGTTCTGCATATAAACCCGTAATGCCATTACATTACCGCCGGGGAAATCGGTTGTATCAGCCGAAACAACGCCCGAGATAGTAACATAATAACCGTTGTAACCGCTAACTCCGGTTCCGAACGGATTGTACTGAACATCCTGTATTGTTAAATCGCGGTTGAGTACAAGGAAGAAATAAGTAACCTGACTTGTATCTGCAGGAATGGTAGCTACCCTTCCTTCGTTATCGATAGCCCAAACATAATAATCTACCAATGCCGAATCGCTTGCTATACCAGGAATCGTTCCCAGATATTTGGTAGTATCTGTAATATCCTGTGTCATCTGAACTTCGTTAAAAGCACCGCCGTCAACACGGTAGTAAAGTTTTGCATCTGCTACAAACCCGTCAAAGTCAACTATGTTTGCCGAAATATCCACCGGCTGGTTTGTCATCACTTCACCGCTGCTTCTTCTCAAATTAGAGATAGCCGGGGGAGTTGCAGAAATATTGATATCGCCGGGATATAACGGGGCTATGTAATATCCATCGGTTCTTGTTTGAATAACACCGCGGATGAAATTAATTGTTGTTCCGTCAACAGGTGGTTCGTAATCCGTTAGTCCTGTTAACCTGTGACCTCTTAATGTAAAGTAACCGGACTGATCGTACATAAACATGTAATTGCCCTGCCCGTCATTTATTCTGAACGTTCCGGTACCGGGATTTCTGTCACTCGATATAACATTTCTTATAATTACATATTCGCCTTCATACTTTTCTGCCAACGGATTCAACTGACCGTTGTTCATAAAATCGGTAATGCTTAATTCTGTTGGAGCCGGTCTTTCCGGTAACTGATCGATAATGCTTACCGGAGTAACGGGATTTATAAGAATTGAACATTGTGTTGTTGTGAAGAACTCTTCGACCACACCGGTGAACTCAACCACCTGAGCTGTATCGATCAGATCGAAGAATGTTCCCTGAAATGCCTCGCTTGTATCGTGCTGCAATACCACAATACCATCAAAGTGGTCGTACTGCTGACCGTTCGGGTCTTCAAAATATACCTGCCATCTTCCACCTGCCCACATAATCGGGCGGCGGTCGGTCTGAGGATCGACAACCGGACGAACCATTACAACACCCTGAACTCTAACCGTATCTCCATTAAGCGGAGAAGGTTGATCGCCTATATTCAAAAGAGAATCGGGATCCTGGTATTGAATATCCTCGATAGTAACGAGAGGATAAGTTTGCGCCATAAGCATCCCGCTAAATGCAAGGAAAAACAAAAGCGGTAAAAGTTTTCTCATAGTTCATTACTCCTTTAATAGATTATTTGATAACTAAAAATTTTCCTGTCTTAACTTCCCCGTTCTTATTATTCCTGACGGAAAACAAATACAACCCCGTGGCAATTGCCTGATCGTGGTCGGTAATTAAATCCCAGGCGTGTTCACCGCCGGACATTTTCTGCTTGCCGTCGCTCGCAAATGTTTCGAACCATCTAATATCGGAACCGTTGCTTTCTTCGGTATGATGAATTTTCTTAACGATATCACCTGCAAGTGTATAAATAATAATTTCGCAATCGGAAGGCAAGTTAAAAAAGTATATTTTTCTAAGCCGTTCCGAGCTTCCGTCCCAGTATGCTTCGCCGTAATAAGGATTCGGATAAACACCTACCTCAACATCGGGGTCTTCGGTTGGAGGAGTTCCGGGAATCACTCTTTGCAAAGTTGCCAAAGGACCGGATTCAAGCGGCAGAAGATTGTTCGTTTCATCTCCTTCATCGAAAGCAGTTACCGAAAAGAGGTACTGCCATCCGTTAAGAAGGTTATCGAGTTCATACTTATAATAATATTTATTGGTATCGTTAGGAAACGTAACCGGTTCGTCCAGTTCAACAAATTCGAAACCGGTATCGAAATCAACCCCGTTAGCGGCACTGTCGAACGTAGCAAGTGTAACAAGCGATGCAAGAATATCCTGTGTCTCGGTTAAGTCGAAGCCTGCCTGAGTTCTGTAAAGCCGGTATCCTTCAAAATCTTTTTTGCCCGAAATCGGATCAACGGAAAACTCAGCCCGCTTATCCCAATAGATAGTTGCTTTTTGATTACCGGGAATTACTTTTACGACGGGTGAAACCGGAGGAGTCGGCAGAATGTATCGTGTAATTTTACCATCGCCGTCAAGGTCTTCGCCGGGGTCTAAAATTCCGTTACGGTTTTTATCTTCTCCAAAGTAAGCTCTCAATGCCCAGTCGGCATTTGTGTAAAGGTTAGTCTTTTGTTCTTCGGTATCCAGGTTTGCCGGATCGGGACCGTATTTTTTTGCACAAACAATTGCAAACACTACGTTAATTGAATCGCCGGGAGCAATACTCACGAAAGGTCCCCGCGTAATAAGCATAGAACGGTTGGATGGAGTTTTTAACAATTCCGGGTCGATGCCGTTATTCCATCTGTTGGAGCCGCCGAAAAATCCTCTCATCTTTCCGTAACGATCGATATCATTTTGCGGTGCAAAAAAGTTAGGGTCATCGGTGTTGCGGAACTGCCAGCTTACAAAGTTAACGGTGGGTAACGAATCCAACTGACCCGAAGGAATATATTCCGGCAGGTTAGGTTCGGAACCGCAAAAAAGTATTCCTACGTAGCTGTCCGAAAATCCAAGGTCTCCTGCGGCATCAAACTCGTAAGCAATTTTAATCGAATCGTTATAACCGTTACCGCCTTTATTAAAGAAAGCACTGCCTGAAGGTCTTCCGGTTATTCTTGTGTTTCTTACAACGGTATCGGTCCATAAACCTACGTAAACACTATCGAGATATTTGTCGGTTACGTTTTTAATCCAGTAATTAAAAATCACAAAGTAATTGGCGAATGAAAAGTTCCATGCATAAGTTTCCTGGTGAATTGTTACACCGTAAGGAGTGTGGTTTTCAATCGGTTCGCCGTTAAGATAAACCGTATTGGTATCGGTATAGTCGGCTAAAAAATCCTGGTGTGAAATTGCTTCGGGACTAAAGAAACGTGAATCGAAAAGCGAGCTTCGTTCAATAACTACGGAACCTTCGGCATTCGTATATTCAAACCCGCCGCCTCTTGCCGAAACCGATGATGCATCAACTGCACCTGTCGAAACAAACGGACCGACTTTACCGTTACCCAAAGAATCATCCGCTACAAATCCGCCTATCCATAGTCCGCCGTCAAATATATGTTCAATACCTGAGCCCAAAGGATACTCGCAGCTCGGCTGTTCGGGCCACAAAACAAAACCGTGACCGTAAGTACCGAAGTTAGTTATTGTTATTCCGATGTTACCGATGTTGGTAAACTTAGAGTTGTCGTCGTCCAATACTTTATTGAAGCGTCTGTCCTCATCGCCCTGATAGGAAGTAAATGCACTTAGAGTAAATGTAAAAAGAATAAGCAGTAAAAATTTTTTCATCAATAATATTCTATAAACTAATTGTACTTAAAAATAATACTTCCCTCACCCGCAAGTAAAAATAACAAATTGCGGCTGAAAATATACGGAAAAATTTATACTTATTTTTATAAGAAACAGTTTTACTATATAAAAATAAATACCACATTAAAAAACCGGCGCCATCGGGGCAAAAGACGCCGGTTATTAATTTGGGGGCTTATGATTAATCTAATATTTATACTTCTGAAAACAGAAGTTGTACAATAATAATAATTTAATTTATTTCTTTCAAATAATAAAAAAAGGACTGCCGGTCAAACAGTCCTTTTTTCATATCGTTCATTTGTTTGATACAACCTTCAAACAAACAGAGAGAGTGTAGGGTCAAATTTCTTTATATTCTTTTCCTAAGCTCCATAAATTAGAGAGAATGTATATTACGACTCCGGAGATCAGGATCAATTGGAAATAGAATAAAACCATATCATTTTCCTCCATTTAAATTCAATACCTGTTGTTCAATAGCTGTGCCATTTTCATTTTATTTTATTTTGATTTGTTTACGAAGAGTTGATGGTAATAATTGAGTATCAATTATATATTTTGTTTCGAAATGAAACTGATTTAAGTTCTTACAGAGCGGAACTAAATGAATCGGATAAAACTCACAGGAAAAGTCACCGTAATAATTAATGAATGTGAATGCCGTGTTCGTTTGTTTTAATACTTTCCCAATGACCCAACTCGCCCGCGCCGCTGCCTATTACCCATACCTGTTTTTTACCGCAGTTGATGCACTCGCGTTTCGGTGTTTCGTGAAGTGAATGAGAAGGAATGTAATCGGCGGGATGCAGTTTACGGTTCTGCCGCCATTTATGAAATCCGATAAAGCATAATATATTTTTAATAACTTTTAACATCACACTTAAATTTATGTTACTCAAGTTGACCGGTAAAAAATAAGGAAATTTTGTAATATTTGTAGAACGGAAAAAAAAATAAAGGGATAAAATGTTTAGATTACAAAGAATCCCATTAAAGATAGAATCAATACTAGCAGATTTACA
>JAJRSV010000424.1 GCA_024278655.1 Bacteroidota bacterium
ACACTATAGGCGGACTGGATGTAGCGCTGAAATATAATGCTACAAGTGTCGATCATCTCGAAGTACTAAAGGATGATGATGTTTCTAAATTCAGTGAAAGTGAAACTGTTGCTGTATTGCTGCCGGGAGTATCATTCTTCCTCCGATACGACTATGCTCCCGCCCGCAAATTGATTGACAACAACGCTGTGGTTGCTTTAGCCACCGATTTCAATCCCGGCTCTTCACACATCTCGAATTTAAGTTTGATTATGACACTTGCCGCACTGAATATGAACATGACAATAGAGGAAACTATAAGCGCCGTTACTATAAATGCGGCTAAGGCAGTAGCGATGGAAGATAGAGTCGGAAGCATTGAGATTGGTAAGAAGGCGGACTTTGCAGTATTCGGTACAGAAGAATATGCAGATATTGTTTACGACATCGGGAAGAACTTATGTTGTATGACGATTAAGCAGGGCGAAGTTATTTACAAATCTCCAACTTCCGGTTAATAATAATTTAATCATCCTAACCCGGATAAACCGGAAAATGCAAGTTTCAAAAAACAAATACCGAATAAATTTCAAATCTCAATTACTAAATTCCCAACTATTTTTGAACATTGATATTTTGAATTTGGATATTATTTGAATTTTGAGATTTGTTATTTGTTATTTTCTGCCAATTTATAACTTGATGTTAATTATAAGTTACCAATTCAAACTCAACCTGTTTATTTTCATGCAATAACGATTGAAACCTTCTTAAAATAAAAACATCATATCCTGCAAGTAATTAATAAAATTTGCAGGGATAAATATGACTCAACCTAAAGTTGTAATGTTCACTACACCAACATGCAGCTTCTGTAATGCAGCTAAAAGATACTTCAGGGAAAAGAAAATAAGATTTACCGAAGTTGACGTTAGCAGAGACATAAGAGCTGCAAGGGATTTGCAAAGAAGAACCGGGCAAACTGGTGTACCGGTAATTTTAATTAACAACCGACCTATTATCGGTTTCGATAAACCTAAAATAAATCAAATGTTAAACATAAGAGGTTAACGGAGAGTAACATGAAAATAAAACCTTTAGACGACAGACTCGTTTTGGAAATACTTGAAGAAGAAGAAACGAAAACCGCTTCCGGCATTATCATTCCGGATACGGCAAAAGAAAAACCGCAGATGGGTAAAGTTGTTGCGGTTGGTACAGATGAAGACCTTCAGGAAAAAATTAAAGAAGGCGATAAAGTTTTATTTGCTAAGTACGGCGGCGAAGAAATTAAGCTGGACGAAAAAGAATACAAAATCGTTCAAAGAGCCGATGTACTGGCAATTGTAGAAGATTAAACCTGTTAAACCCTGTCATTTGAGGCAGGGTTTTTCTTTTTATATTTGAGTACGAGTTGAGGAAATGACTGCGAAAAGTTTAATCGATTCTGTTAAGAAAAAGAAAATACTTATTCTTCCCGAAGACAAACTCGATGAGATTCTAAAGATAAAAAATATAAAGGTACTGAAGGAAGACAATACTTACGTTTGCAATTACATAAGAATTCTCGAATTGAATAAACACATTCTTGTTCAGGAGACGACTTTAAACCACGAAATAGCAATCAGAATGTTTAAGAATAAAAAAGATGCCGAAGAGTTCGTGCAGGAAAGATTAGAAACTTACGAGAAAATGTGGGACGGCTGCGGATGTAAGGTGGATTATTATCATTAAGTCATTGCTCTCCAAAATATTTTTCTGTTGAGTAACTATTCATCCTTTAATAGCAGAATTAAACATTTTTACAAAAACTGCAACTCAACCTCCTGCCCTTCTTCTCCCGGAAAGGAAGAAGGGAATTAAAGAGGGATGACTTCCTCTTACAACTAAAATGAATATAAACACCTGTAATCTATTTTAATTTTTATTCTGCCGGTATTTCAGAGAAATTTATTTTGGACGGATATTTCACAAACCGGAATTTTATTAAACCTCTACGAGGTTTTTACTACCTGATGATGGTTGAAATGCTACTACAATAATATAACTTCTACGAGGTTAATTGCGGAATAGAGATAACATTTATTTGGTTGTAAAAAAGTTCCGGTGATGATTTGGGTTAAAGAAAAAGCTGAACTAACTTACACTTGCATAGAACATCGTAGATGTTCAATTATTGTAGAAAAGAAAGGAAAAAAAACGAAAATATCCTCGTAGAGGATCAATAAGCAGAAGACAAAAAATATAAAGCCAAAATACAAACCGATACTGTCCGAATTATTTTATTATTTGAGCTACTACTACTGAAACGAATATAAACACCTGTAACCCATTTTAATTTTTTCTCTGCCGGTATTTCAGAGAAATTTATTTTGGACAGATGTAAATTAAGCGAATTTTAAATCATTACTCCCTTCGTATCCAATAAAAAAGGGCTGCCTCAAATGATTAATTTCTTTACCAATTTTCTTCAACCTGCAAGCCGGTAAAGCGATATAAATAATTGAGACAGCCCGAAAATTATTCGGAACCGATAACAATAAATTATTTCATCAAAACAATCTTTTGTGTTTTAACAGTATTACCCGCCTGAAGCATCACCAGGTAAACACCGGATGAAAGTCCGTTTGCGACAAAATTATAATTGTAGTTGCCCGCCGGCATATAAGAATCAAGTAATACTTTTACCGTTTCTCCTAAGATGTTCATTATAACTAATTGCACATCCGATCCTTCGGGAAGTTTGAACGAAATATTTGTAGAAGGATTAAACGGATTCGGATAGCTCGGGTTCAATACAACATCCTGTGGAATAATATCCTGCTGATCATTTACTCCGGTAACGTTAAAGAAAATATCGATATTTAAATACTGTGTATTAACCGGATCGATTGTAACAATCTGACTCACAGCATTATCGAAACCGATTTTCTGTGCTACCACTTCGTAAGTGCCGTAAGGAATTTGTGCAACGGAATAAACACCCGTTTCCTTACCGAAGTTGTACGAGTAAAACGCATCCGTATCGATTGAGCGAACGAGCAGTGTTATACCGTCATAATCATTTGCAGTGGGACTATAGTTCTGAAAGTTTATAGAGCCGCTAATCAAACCTCCGCCGTAAGATGAATCGCGTGCAAGGTTAATGTTTTTATTAACAATATTATTGTCTATAAGTACCGAATCACCTTCGGTCCAGTAAACGGATGCATTTCCCTGCTCGTTATAATAACCCGGCAGAAAATAATTTGTGTATGCCTGCACATAGTAATAGTCCGGAGCTTCCATATAAACTTTGTAAGTGCCGTCGGGTTTAACAAAACCGGCAAACACATCGCCGAAAGCGTTGGTGCCTACCGGTGCCATATTGGGCACGTGAGTACCTTTTCTTACAACAACAATTCCGCGGTCAATCGGATAAGCATCGGTTGAGTCTTTTACTAATCCCGATATGGCAATATTCGTATCGGTTATTGCCTGCATCGAAAAATCAATTGTTAACACCTGCCCATCACTAAGCTCAACAAAGTCTGCAAAGTACGGATCGAACCGGTTATTGTAAAACATCGGATGATAACCCTCGCTTTCAGCGGCAACAGTGTAGTTACCTTCGGGAAGGGTTATGGTGTAATTACCTGCACCATCTGTTATTGCCATATCCAGTTCAATTATTCCTTCGTAAAAGAAATATACATAGGAATTCGGAAGCGGTGTACCGCCGATATCGGAAACCTGTCCGTTAATGGTTCCGAAATGGTCTTCGAAAAATTCTATTTCAACCTCGAGATTTTCGGGATTATGGATTCCATTATTATATATATAAATTGTATCGGTTGTATCGTCAACAGTTACAAACGGAAAGTTCGTGAGCATCACGTTCATCTTAACCGAATCGTCGGGAGCTATTGTAAAAGGAAGTTGTTGATTGTTTTCAAAATCTATTAAATAAAATTCGGGATTGAAAACCAAACTATCGATCGAAAGAGTCTGGTCACCCTTGTTTACTAAATATGTACTTTTTAACCTGTTGAAAATATCTTCGAAATCTATTTTATGCGGTTTCACTTCGAGTTCGGGCTGGGCGAACGTAACAGCAGTAAAACATAAAATAAAAAATATTTTTATATGATTTTTTAAAGACATATTTATCCTTCGAAAGAATTTTAACATATTTAGTTCCAATTTTATTAATTTAGTGACAAAAATAAAGCGAGAAAAAAATAGACTACTTAACATTTTCGAAAAACGAGCTTGATAAGCTTCTGACAAGTTCAAAAGAAGGTAATACCAGGGCATTCAGTCAGCTCTCGCAGTACGTGCGTGAGATATCGTATTCCTATTTCCTTTCGAAACACCGGCTAAAGAAAATTGTTAACCTCGATGACGTAGACGATTTAACAAATAACGTATATCTGGCTTTTGCCGAACAATATCACAGTGTCGAAAACATCGAAAACTGGCTCCGCAGGGTGCTTTTTCTTACTTTTATAAGATGGCACAAACGGAACCGGCTTACCGGAACGGTTGAACTTAACGAAAATATTACCGCCGATAACGAACAGCATTCGGC
Organism: Bacteroidota bacterium; assembly: GCA_024278655.1. Taxonomy (GTDB): domain Bacteria; phylum Bacteroidota; class Ignavibacteria; order Ignavibacteriales; family Ignavibacteriaceae; genus BMS3ABIN03. Next base: position 4,550 of record JAJRSV010000424.1, read on the forward strand.
ATCGACTATGATAGATGCTGAAGCGATTCTTAAACTATTAGACACGCTGAGCGAAGATAAGCAGAAAATTGTAAAATTAAGATTCTGGGGCGATTTGAAATTTCAGGAAATTGCGGAGAAAATGGATAAAACCGAAGCAGCCGTGAAAAAAATGTTCTACAGAACCCTTGAGGAACTAAAAAATATGATTAAGTAAATGTCACACATTTTGAGACACAGTAACTATTTAACTGATGGAACAAATTGTTTTTAAGGCAGGATAATGGAAAAATTAGAAAAAATCTTAAATATTTTGGAAAACAACGCCCCTTCCGAATCGGAGAGGACATTCTTACAGGAAAGTCTTTCCGATACGGAAGTGAAGAAGTTTGTAGAAACCTACAAAGTTCTCAAAAAGGCGGTTTCCGGATCCGATCATATAGACAGCGGAATTTTGGGTGAGTACATTCTTTACAAAAGAGGCGACGATCCTTCGTTTGAGTACATATCGCTCGTTGCAGATAAAATAAGCTCGCATCTTAAAAGCTGCGACAGGTGCTCGAAAGAATACCAGTTGTTATCTGAAGAATATAATTCCATAAACGAATTTCTCGATAAGCACATTGCCGAACCGAAAGCGGATACATCGACGGTGTTTTTATTCAGAGCATCGCAGAGATTCAAAGTTGCGGTTACCGCTGCAATGGTTATCCTGGTATCATATTTCGGTATGAGGGTAGTTTCCGATTTATCAACTCCGGCTTATAAGCAGATGATTGTTTCTTCACAGGATGATACGAGTTTGCTTACACGCGGCAGAACATCGGTTTTGTTCCAGAAAAGTATTAATGCACTCGAGAAAGAAGATTACGACAAAGCAATTGAATTTCTGAAAGAAGATATCGAACAGAACAATAGCGACAATTCGATTTTTTACTCGCATTATGTATTAGGATTAACATATCTTAAAGCTTCCGAATCTGATTTTCTCGGAGCTTTTCGTTCGTATGATCATAAAAAGGTAGCTGAAGGAATAAAACACCTGAAGCTTTCAATAGAAAAGAACAACAGCGGATATTATAAGAACCTTAAGCTCGATGCACATTTTTACATAGCAAAAGGATATCTGATGATTGATAATACCGAAGCGGCTAAAGAACATTTGCAAACCGTAGTTGCCGAGCGCGGTAAATATTATAAGCAAGCCGAAGAACTTCTTAATTCGTTGGAGGAAAATTGATTGATGCATTTAATCCGGAATTTAAAAATTATATTAATATCCGCATTCGTCGGAGCATTCGGGTTAGTTGCTTTTTCTTCCTCTCTTTGGATTAATACACCCTTTCCGCCAAGCGAACAAACCGATAATTTTGTTGCCGTCGACGGCGAACTCCCTGCCAACCAAAATTTAGCTGATAAAAACGGCAGATTTAAACAGTTCGAATATCAAATAAGGTATACATCAATAAAAGATAAAACATCTTTAGAAAATGAAATCCTTAAACTCACCGATTCTTTTGAACGGAATTACTTATTAGCATTGCTCGGCAAGCGCAACGGAGATTTTCAGAAATCATACAACCTTCTTCTCGAATTAACCGGTTCATCCCCGGGTTATCTTCCCTATTACGATGAGCTGGTTGACCTGGCAAACATAACCGGGAACCTGAATTCATTGAGGGAAAAAATTTATAAAACAAAAGAGCTTAGTAAAAATTATTACTAGGCTCTTTTATTTTCCACTATTATTTTATTAAAATTTTGCTGGATATAAACTTCGTTTAAAAATTTATTGAAACCGAAAAATGATTTTTCATTACCGTTCATTACT
>JAJRSV010000425.1 GCA_024278655.1 Bacteroidota bacterium
AAACCGCAATATTTTATCTGGTGAATGTAAAATATCAGTTGAATTCGTTAGTTTTTATTTTTTTGCAGCAACCCGGCAACCGGATTTGTAAAATTGCTGTTTAACTTTGCCGGGCATTCGTTCGTAGTTTAATTAATATCACTAAAATCGGTTACAGGTGTTTATATTCGTTTCAGTTGTAGTAGATCAAATAATAAAATAATTCGGACAGTCTCGGTTTGTATTTTAACTTTATATTTTTTGTCTTCTGCTTATTGATCCTCTACGAGGATATTTTTGTTTTTCTCTTCCTTTTCTACAATAATAGGACATCTACGATGTTCTTTGCAAATGTAAATTTGTCCTGCTTTTTCTTTAACCTAAATCATCACCGGAACTTTTTTACAATCAATTAGATGTTATCTCAATTCCGCAATTAACCTCGTAGAGGTTATATTATTGTAGTAGCATTTCAACCATCATCAGGTAATAAAAACCTCGTAGAGGTTTAATAAATTTCCGGTTTGTGAAACATCTGTCCAAAATAAATTTCTCTGAAATACCGGCAGAGTAAAAATTAAAATGGATTACAGGTGTTTATATTCGTTTCAGTTGTAGTAGATCAAATAATAAAATAATTCGGACAGCAATGATTAATGTAATAATTTCCGCTAACTAATTGACCTGATTCTATTATTTAACATTTCCTTTTTCTATATTTAATTTTTATAAAGCAATACTTTTAACATCATTTTACTTTTTACTAATGAATAAACCCGACTCACTGGAAAAGTTTCTGCAATATCCGTTGGAAAACATTTTTTCAAACCGGATAAAGAAGTTCCAGCAATTAATGAAATTTAAGATTCGCGAGATACTGCTTATATCCAGTTTCTACGATAATTACTTATTCGAAGAAGACGGCAGATTATACGAACTGATTAGAGAAGAATATCAGAATCTTAACTTAAGCCAGGCACCCGAGATAATTCATGTTTCCACCGGAATGGAAGCACTTGAACTGCTTGAAGGCGAAAACGAATTCGACCTTATTATAACCACTCTTCATATAGAAGATATGCACCCGACCGCGCTTGCAAAAATGATAAAGAACAAAGGCATTAAAACTCCAATAATGCTTTTGGCTTACGATAACAAAGAGCGAAAAGACTTAATGCTTAACTACGATACTTCAATGTTCGAAAGAATTTTTGTTTGGAGCGGCGACTATCATCTGCTTATAGGAATGGTTAAGTACCTGGAAGACAGGAGGAACGTTGACAGCGACACCAAAAGTATAGGCGTGCAGGTTATCATTCTTGTTGAAGATAATGTACGCTTTTATTCTTCTTACCTGCCTTTAATTTATACCGAGATATTTAAACAATCGCAAAGGTTAATCTCAGAAGGAGTGAACATTACTCACCGTTATTTACGCATGAGAGCGAGACCTAAAATTCTTCTCTGCACAAACTACGAAGAAGCGTGGTCCTGCTTTCAAAAATATAAAGAGTATGTACTTGGAATTATTCTGGATAACAATTTCAAACGAGCAGGTAAAAGAGACCCGGAAGCAGGATTAAAGTTTGCAGCGGAAGTAAAAAAGCATCACAAAGACATTCCTATACTTATTCAAACAAGCGACCAGACTATTGCGGAAAAAGCCGAGGAAGTAGGTGCATCGTTTCTGCTTAAGAATTCACCGCGGCTTTTACATGATTTAAGACAGTTTATGCTCGATCACTTCGGTTTCGGTGATTTCGTTTTCAAAACACCGGACGGAAAGGAAGTAGCCCGGGCATCGAACCTTAAAGAACTTGCTGCAAAGTTAAAGGAGATACCCGACGAGAGTTTGCTCTATCATGCAGAAGGAAATCATTTTTCGAAATGGCTTAAAGCACGAACCGAATTCTGGCTGGCACATCAGCTAAGACCGAGGAAGGTATCGGATTTCAAATCAACCGAAGAGCTGCGGCAGGTACTTATCTCTGCACTCAACAGGTATATGGGCGAGCGGCTTCGCGGCGTAATATCCGACTTCAGCAAGGAATCTTTCGATCCGCGTAACAGCTTTGCACGAATCGGCGGAGGTTCGCTCGGCGGAAAAGCAAGAGGATTGGGTTTCATCAATTCGCTTATTACAAATTATAATGTTGTTGAACTCTTTAAAAGAATAAATGTAATAGTTCCTTCGGCAGTAATTATCGGCACCGACATTTTCGATGATTTTATGGAGAGGAACAATCTGGAAATTTTTGCGCTGAACGAAACCGATGATCTTCTGATAACTCAAAGGTTCATCGATGCGGAGTATTTTCCTGAGGATGTAAAGCAGAAGCTGTCGGACTTTCTGGAACTTGTAAAAGTACCGCTTGCCGTAAGGTCATCGAGTTTATTGGAGGATTCGCAATTCCAGCCGTTTGCCGGAGTATATCAAACCTATATGCTGCCAAATAAGGAGACCGATAAAGAAACAAGGTTGAACGAACTGCTCCGTACAATTAAAGCCGTTTATGCTTCAACGTTCCATCAGCGGGCAAAGGATTATATGAAAGCTACGGCATACCGGCTCGAGGAGGAAAAGATGGCGGTTATAATTCAACGGCTGGTTGGCAAAGAACGAAACGGAAAATTTTATCCAAACTTTGCGGGCGTTGCAAAGTCGTATAACTTTTATCCGGTACCTCCTCAAAAATCGGATGACGGGATTGCGGTGGTTGCATTGGGATTAGGAAAAACTGTTGTGGAAGGAGGAAACGCCGTAAGGTTCTGCCCCCGTTACCCGAAACACCTGCTGCAATTCTTTTCTACCAAAGAAACTATAAAAAACGCACAGCAAAAATTCTTTGCTTTGGATGTTAACGAAAAACCCCCTGCGCATCCGGACCAGGTTACAGATAAACTCGTAAAGCAATACGATTTGGAAGAAGCCGAGAAGGACGGAACTCTTTATGCAGTCGGCTCCACTTACTCACCCGAAAACGATGCGGTGTACGACGGCATATCGCGAGAAGGAATGAGGGTTGTAACGTTCGCACCAATACTTAAACATAACATTTTCCCTTTACCCGAAATATTGAATTTTCTACTCGGCATAGGGACCTGGGGAATGGGCACCCCGATTGAAATTGAGTTTGCAGTTAACCTCGACATGCCAAAAGGCGAACCGAAAGAATTTGCAATGCTGCAGATGCGTCCGTTGGTAATAAGCCGCGAAAAGGAAGAGCTTTCCGTTGAAGGATATAACAAAAAAGATCTTATCTGTTACAGCGATAAAGTACTCGGCAACGGATTAATCGATAATATTTACGATGTTGTTTTTGTTGATATAAATAAATACGACCGGAGTAAAAGCAGGGAAACTGCAAACGAGATAAGCGAACTTAACTCGAAGCTTGTTGAAAGCAACAAGCCGTACGTTTTAATTGGTGTGGGTCGCTGGGGCTCGCTCGATCCCTGGCTCGGTATTCCTGTAACGTGGGATCAGATTGCCGGCGCAGCAGCAATTGTTGAATCGGGTTTTAAGGATTTCAGCGTAACGCCTTCGCAAGGTTCCCACTTTTTCCAGAATCTTACTTCGTTCAAGATTGGTTACTTCACGGTTAACGCACAGGAGAAAGTCGGGTTTATTAATTGGGACTGGCTGTTAAAACAAAAACCCCTTGAGGAGTTTGAATTCACAAAACATTTGTCGTTCAAAAAACCGATTGCCGTAAAAATTAATGGTCATCAGAATAAAGGAGTGATTACAAAGCCGGGTAAAGTTTAGTTATTAACAGAGTAATGATTTTACATGTAAACAGGTTCACACGGTTCCCCCTTGTTATTAACATTTGTGGTATGCTCCAGTTATCGGGCATTGTTGTTTAATGATTCTGTTAACGGCTTAGTAATCTATATCAGAAATTCCATTTCAAAATCCAGGGCGGTCGGTTTTTAACCGCCTTTTTTATTAGATTTTGCACCACATAATAATTCAACTATAAATACACGTAAAAACTATGATAAGAAAATCATACCGTATTAATAAAGCCGGCTCGCTAAGTAACTTAAAACTTGTTGAAGAAGAATTACCCGGACCAACAGCAAATGAAGTTACGATTGAAGTAAAAGCAATCGGGTTTAACTTTGCCGATTTGTTTGCGATACAGGGATTATACAGCGCTACACCAAAAGGCAGCTTTGTGCCGGGACTCGAATATTCCGGCGTTATAATTAAAAAGGGCGACGCTGTAACAGAATTTGAATTGAACGATAAAGTAATGGGCGTTATAAAGTTCGGAGCTTATACTACTCACCTTAATATCGATTACCGTTACGTTTCGAAGTTACCCGAAGATTGGAGCTTTGAAGAAGGTGCTGCTTTTGTCGTTCAATCTTTAACAGCTTACTATGCTTTGATTGAATTAGGTAACATAAAAAATAATTACACAGTGCTTATTCACAGTGCTGCCGGCGGTGTGGGCATTTATGCAAACAGAATTGCAAAAAAATATAATGCCCACACTATCGGAACAGTCGGTAATAATTCGAAGATAGATTTCCTGAAAAAAGAAGGTTACGATGATGTAATCGTAAGAGATAAAAACTTCAGAGAAAAACTTAAGAGTTCATTAAACGGCAGAGAGTTAAATATTGTTTTGGAATGCATCGGCGGAAAAATATTCAAAGATAGTTTTGATCTTCTCTCGCCCACAGGAAGGATAATGATTTACGGCGGTGCGCAGTTTATGTCGCACTCATCGAGACCTAACTATTTAAAGCTTCTTTATCAATACTTAACCAGACCCAAAATCGATCCTCTTTCACTTTCGGACACAAACCGCTCTCTGATGGGATTCAATCTTATTTATTTGTGGGATAAACCGGATGAGATGAAACGGATGCTTTCGAATGTACTCGAATTCAATCTGAAGGAACCTTACGTGGGCAGTACATTCACGTTCGAAAAACTACATGATGCATTAAAACTTTTCCAGTCGGGTAATACAATTGGGAAGGTTGTTGTAAAAACATAATTGTAGCTCGACATTTCTGTCGGGCACCCAAAGTAAAATTGTCAGTTTCAATTAATTCTCACCAACTAAAGAATCATTTATTCTATTATAAGTAATATCCCAATAACCGGGTGCACAGATTACTAATCCGTGCTACTTTTGGGACAGCCATTACTTTTTACTTCTAATCCTTCTTTCCCCTGGTTTCACTTAAATATATTCATTCCTGATTCACTACTCATTTCACTTTAAAGAGAACATGACCATCCATCGAAAAGAATTTTGCATCTGGGATTCAAAGAAAAGGTTCAAAAACGTTTCGAATTTTAACTTTAATGCGGAATGCAAAAGCTACTATAAAAAACATTAAACCTAATGAACCAATCCAACCGGTTAATACGCATTCATAAACAGAGGGAATTAAAAAGTACGCACTAAAATCTTTAATTGAGTGCGTCAGGCAACTAATAATTATTTTTTTCAAAAAACAGAGGTCAACAATATGAAAAAATTTGCAATAGCAATTTTGTTTATCTCCGGTTTCTTTTTAATCGGTTGCAAAAGCGATACGGTTACAAACCCGACCGGCGGTGGTGTGGGTGGAATTGGCGGCGGCGGTGGTGGAACAGGGAATGTGACTTTTACTGTAAGTGCTGTGCAGGGTTCTCAGCAAGGACTTATAAGCTTTTCGTTCATACCCAGTGTTAACGTTACAGTTACTACTATATTGGTGAGTCTGCCGGCTCAGAATTTTACTTTCACCGAAACGAACCCGAATCCCGACGAGGTTTTCAATCCCACAGAAGGTTTTCAGATTACCGATTACCAGGGTGTGGAAGCGGGGCAGCAATGGACTTTCAATGTAAAGGGAAAAATCGGAACCTCGACCGGGCAGGCATACGATGTAACCGTTAACTATACTATTCAATAATTCATAACCGGAGTAAAAATGAAATCTATCAGAACATTTATCTTCTTTTCTATCCTTATGCTTTTCAGCATTTCGGTTCTTGCACAATCAGTAAGAATCGGGCCGAGGTTTACAGGTAACTTTAATATTTACAACCAGGATGGTTTAACGGGAACCTGGAACGGATTGGGTGTCGGTATTGGCGGAACGGTTGATGTAACATTCGGTAAGACAATCGGAATAATGACAAATATAATTATGTTCGACATGAGGAATTTTTCCAATTCACAAACACAGAATAACACAACCACCGAAACATCACTTACTCTTTCATATTTAACTATCACGCCGATGTTTAAAGCGGAGTTCAGCGGATTTTACATGGCGGGAGGTCCGTCGTTCGGCGTTAAGCTGAACTCGAGCGGTGAGCAAACACAAACTACTACCGGTCAAACTCCCACCGTTAATCCTCTTAATATCGAAACCAAATCACTCAAGTTTGATATTGCCGTTGGAACGGGATATAATTTCAAATTATCCGATGGTATATATTTAGCATCCGATATACTCGTCTTTATTCCCATTTCAAAAACATACGATACACCGGGTGTGAGTAACAGCATATTTACAATTAAACTCGGGGCATCCTTGAAATTCCAGATATAGTATAAATCAGCATATCTCTCAATCATCCGGTTCGGAAATAACAAAATTTTGGAACCGGATTTTTATTTGGTTGAAATGATACTTTTCAAATTAATTAAATGAAACTGGTATTGAGTAAATATGTGCGAGTATTGAGGTTTGCTGTTTTATCCTGAATTTCACCGCACTCATTTAAGCTTTGCAAAGAATTCTTCAAGCCGTTTAGTATTTAGTTTTCCGTTAACCCTAACACCGCTGCATAAATCAATTCCGAAAGGTTCTACTTTTTTAATTGCATCCAATACATTGCCTGCATTTATTCCGCCTGCCAGATAAACAGGAACCGGAACGGCATCCCGTATTTTCCTGCTTATTGTCCAATCGTGAGTCCTGCCGGTTCCACCAAGTTCTTTAACTGAAAGTTTCCTATTTCCCGAATCGAGCAAAATCGCATCGACAAACTCTGAAACTGATATTGCTTCTTCAACGGATTCTTCGCCGGAAACATGCACTACCTGAACGATTGAAATACCGGGCAGTTCTTTCCGCAGTTCCGGATAAACATTTTTATTCACGGCATCAACAATTTGAATCGTATTGGTATTACATTTTTTATGCTGATTAATTATTTCTTCCGCCGTGGTTTTACTGGTTAAAAGAAATGTGTCGATTGCAGGTGGAACAGCAGCAGCTATTTGAGAAATTGTATTTTCACTAATTACACCGGGACCGCTCGGCATTTCGGAAACCAGTCCCAATGCCGATGCACCGTAATCAATTGCAAGCTTTGCTTCTTCGATGGAAGTAATGCAGCAGATTTTTACTTTAGGAATTTTCATAACAAAAATTACTAAACTAATTCCACACTTTACCGTACCATTTTTTCACAACCTTTTCGGTGGGTTTATTGTTCGGTGTGTAAAGGTCGCGGTGCGGATCGCCGCCATGTTCAAGATAGCTCGGCCATTTCCACCAGAATATTCCCGCCAGCCAATCCCTTTTGTATGCTGCTTTCAAAAATGCATCGTAAGCACGCACCTGATTTACAAAACTTGTATCGCTTCTTTCATCATCACTTTCGAAAGAAGATTTCCATGGCGCTCCGGAACTTCTGAATCCCGCTTCGGTGAAGATAACAGGTTTGTTGTATTTGCGTGCAACCTTTCCGATTTTATCCAAAACATCGTTTGCTCCGTTTAATAAATCTTCATCCGAAGGATTATCATCTTTACTTATCGGGTAGTAATTGCTGATTCCGATGTAATCAAGATGATTCCAGAAAGATAGATTCTCAAACTCCCTGCCCCAGTTTGCACCGTAAACTAATTTGCCGCTGTAAATCTTTCTGATATCATCAAACATTTTAATCCATCTTTCCTCATTCTGTAAAGTTGCATTTACAAGTTCGTTACCTACACATAGAATCGGGATGTGATACATTTCGGACAGAATGGCGTAATGCCTTATCCAACGATAATACCCGTCGATAAATTTATCCCATTCTTTTTCTGAAGACATTTCAATTCCGCCGGGCCAGCTTCTGTGAAGATAAATATGCGGCTTCATTATCAGAGTCAATCCCAACTCTTTAGCAATATGTGCAAGATAAATCATACTCTGGTCGTTTTCGGTGTGGGGACTCCGCCAGAACGCAAGCGGTTCGTACTGCTTTTCGTCCCGCATCGAAGTGAAAGGATTGATTGCAATGGAATTTACATTAAGCCCGGCAAGCTTTTGCAGCGACTGATACGCCGTCCTCGAAAGATAACCGTTATGAATTTCATAACCTTCGTGTGCAAAGTTAAATCCTTTTAAGAATTTGGGAATGCCTGCTTTGAAATTTTTCCTATCCGTTTCAATTTCATCTTTGTACTCGCTCACCAATCCCTGAAGATATTCATGCCATCCTGTTTTTAGATTGTTCAATTCTTTTTCACCGGGTAACCAGCCGGCATAGCGGGAAACAAAATCATCTTTTCCGATTCTGTTAATAACATAATCAACAAAAGCGCCTGACAGCGGCTCGATTACAAAATCCGATTCATACGTGGACTTCTTTTCATCGAACATCTCGCTCAACGGCAGCACATTACCGGATTGCATCAATCTTGCTGCCCAGTATTTATAACCTTTACCGCGCCAGTTATCGGAAAAGTAAATTGCAAATCCTCTTTCGAGAAAACCGCTTTTTGCTTTACCGAAATTTTTTCTCAAATAAAGCAAAGCATTTTTCGTAAAATCGTTTCCCGAAATCCAGTCGTTTATCACAACGTGCAGAGTATTTTCGCTTTTGTCAACATGAGCAAGAGTAGTGTTGAGTGTTATGAGTCCCTTATCTTCGAAGTTGCT
>JAJRSV010000426.1 GCA_024278655.1 Bacteroidota bacterium
ATCCTTCGAACGCTTACAATAAAGCTGAACAAAGCTGCTTTGGAACAGATTGAAAAGGATAAAGCTCAATCTGCTCCTGCTGCAACACCTGTGGTTGAGAAAGTAGAAAAAGTAGAAAAAACAGAAAAAACCGAAACGGTTGCAGCCGAAGAAACCCAAAATGAAACGACAGAAACCGAGCAAAACTAATTATAATGATATAGTATGGAGGTATAAATTATGGCCGAACTGAAAATGCCGGAAATTAACTATGTGATAGTTGCTGGTAATCTTACCAAGGATCCAATTTTCAGAGAAACGACTAACGGAACTCCGGTTGTTAACTTTTCGTTGGCGTCTAACAGAAGATTTAAGGACAGTTCAAACCAATGGCAGGAAGATGTGTGCTATGTTGGCGTAGTTGCATGGAACAAACTCGCCGAAAGCTGCAGGAACCGTCTTAAAAAAGGTTCTGCTGTTTTAGTTGACGGCGAACTGCAGAGCAGAAGCTGGAAGACCGACGATGGTCACAACCGAAGCATTGTAGAAATTAAAGCAAGAAGAATTCAGTTCCTTAACAAACGCGGCATTACAGTAGCTACCGAAGAAGGTGAAAACATTGAAGAGCCCGCTGCTGCAATTGTTGAAAACGGTCAGAACAAGGAAGAAGTTAAGACTGAAACAGAAGTAAAGAGTGAAGAAAACGGTGTTGATTATACCGAAGATTCATTCGATAAATTTTTATCAAGCGAAGAATCAGATTTAATTAAAGAGGATTAAGTAAAATATTATGGCAATGAAAAATAAAAAAGTATGCAGGTTTACACAGGAAGGTATTAAGTATATCGACTACAAAAACGTAAAGCTGCTTCAGAAATACGTTACCGAACAAGGTAAAATAATTCCTAAAAGAATAACGGGTACAAGTGCCAAGTACCAAAGAGAGCTTGCCACGGCTATTAAGCGTGCAAGATATATGGCACTAATGCCCTATGTATCCGATACTGTAAGGTAGAACAGGAGTGAATATGAAAGTAATACTCAGAAAAGATTTTGAACCTCTCGGAAACGTGGGTGATGTTGTAGAGGTTAAAAACGGTTACGCACGTAACTTCCTTATACCCCGCAAGATTGCCTATACTGCACTTAAAGGCAATATGCGTGCACTCGAAGAAGAGAAGAGAAATCTTGCCCGTAAAAATCAGCAGGAATTAAGCAATGCCGAAGCCGTTGCTGCCGAAATGGAAAAAGTTTCGGTTACTATTCATGTACAGGTTGGCGAAGAAGATAAGATATTCGGTACTGTTACCGCCCAGATGATTGCAGATGCGTTGAAAGAGAAGAACTTTGATATCGATAAGAGAAAAATTGAAATTGAGGAACCGATTAAAACACTCGGTATTTACAGTGTTAACGTTAAGTTGCATCCGAGTGTGAGTGCTAAGATTAAGGTTTGGGTGGTAAGAGAGTAAGAATTGAAAGAGAAGACAAAAAAAAGGGAAGCTTTACGGCTTCCCTTTTTTAGTTTTAAACTTAATTGTTATCGTACTTTAAGCTCTCCCTGGCGAATCATTTTTGCAATATGCGCGGTTCCGTTTTTCGAAATAGTTCTTATTTCGCTTGTGGTAAGTTTAAGCGTAACGTAACGGTTCAATTCCTGCACCCAAATTCTTTTCTTCTGTAAATTGGGCAGAAATCTTCTCTTAGTCTTATTATGTGCATGCGAAATATTGTTTCCGCTTCTCGGTCCAACGCCCGAAACCTGACATTTTCTTGACATAAATACTCCTTAAATAGACTTTGCATCGAAAAATTCGAGCCCCAAATATACATAATTTTGAAATAAAAAATCCAACTTTTCCCAATCAATCCGTCAAAATAATTTTTACAAAAAATTCCAGATAAATTATGCTTATTATTGAAAAATAAATTAAGCATATTATCTTTTGGGCATCGATAAATCGGATTAATTACAGATTTTAAATGCAAAACTGAAAAAGAGGAACGAAAATGGAATATTACCAGTTGCATCCCGAAAACCCACAGTTAAGATACATAAACAAAGCGGTTAAAGTTCTTAAAGAAGGCGGAGTTATTATTTACCCGACCGATACCGTTTACGGAATCGGCTGCGATATTTTTAACAAGCAGGCACTCGATAGGGTTAAGTACATAAAAAACGATCCGGACATAAAACTGCTAAGCTTTATATGCCCGAGTTTAAAAGACATAGCAAAGTACGCAAAGGTATCGGATTACGCATACAGGATGATGAAAAAACTGCTGCCGGGACCATACACATTCATTCTTCCCGCAGCACGTCAGGTACCGAAAAAATTATGGTCGAAGCGTAAAACAGTTGGAATTAGAATTCCCGATCACCCGGTTGCGTTAAAATTAGTGGAAGAGTTAGGCAATCCTATAATCAGCACATCCACAACCAACAGGAAAGGTGATGTATTAATCGATCCGTTTGAAATTAAAAATGTATTTAACTCGCAGGTGGATTTAATGCTTGCCTCCGATAACATACTCGGCACACCCTCAACCGTTGTCGTCTTAAGCGGCGACGAACCGGTTATAGTACGCGAAGGCGCAGGGGATGTTTCGGTGTTTGAGTGATACGTAGTAAGTGTTCCCGGTTCTTCAACCCTTGTTGCCCGTAACTGTCCGCACCGTGACGGTACTGTGTTTAAGGTATTCTGCCGGTTGATTGCAACTTACTTAGCAATCCTTCAACCGTTGTTGAAATATTGCGACTTAAGCTTCTTACTTCTGTCTTCTTACTCTGGATTTCTTGCGGCAAAAAATTTCACCCCGCCGGGGTTTCCATTTTCTTCTCTTTCCCTTTTTTTACCAACATTTCACGCCTACGGCGTTTTGCTTCGATAGTGAAAAGCTTAAACAATATTAGAGAGTATCTCACACACACTGAAGTTTTACTATACGAAACTTTTGGTGAAATATAGTTTAAGTGGGCTTAATTAAAAAGACTTAAGATTATCAGATGGTTTTATAACTTCGATATTCTCGAAATTCAACTTTCGGTGTTCGATATTCAAAAAATTACGGAAGCCGGTGTCTATGCTTGCGATTATCCTTGGTCGTCAATCCTTGTTGCCCGTAACTACCGGACTTTCGGGCTCAGTATTGTATAATTAATACTTTAATACTTTTTAAATCAAAATTCAGCGTTCGTTATTTGATATTCATTCTGCAGTCCACACTGCGATGGATTCGGACTCATTCCTCTCTGTGTATCATCGTTGTTGATGCCTGTGCAAGCGGAGTTAAAACTACATCGTTGATGTTGACGTGTTCCGGTCGTGTCGCACAGAAGAGTACGGTTTCGGCAATGTCTTTTGCTGTTAATGGTTTAATTCCTTTATAAACACTCTTTGCTTTCTCTTCGGCACCTCTGAACCTTACAATGCTGAATTCTGTGTCAACCAATCCGGGATCAACACTGCTCACTTTTATTCCTTTGTCTAATGCATCAATTCTGATAGCTTCCGAAA
>JAJRSV010000427.1 GCA_024278655.1 Bacteroidota bacterium
AAGTTTCTGCATCAGCTTTTGAACTGCTGCACCGGCAATCATCAGTATTGCTTTCTTTGCATTCTGTATTGCTTTCTTTTCGGTAGCAAGCAGTTCATCGGACTGTTCACCGAATGAAGGAACCGACATTAGTTCTTTCTGCACAGCAAGTGCCGGTGTCATCAAATCGAGCCGCCCTTTCATCGAGCGTTTGATTAACATATCGACAGTTAAAAGGCGATTGATTTCATTCGTGCCTTCGAATATCCTGTTGATTCTCGAATCGCGGTAAGCCCTTGCAACGGGATATTCTTCCGAGTAACCATAACCGCCGTGTATCTGCACACCCTCATCAACAACATAGTCGAGCATTTCCGAACCGTAAACTTTAAGCATTGCGCATTCAATTGCGTACTCTTCGGCGGCTTCCAGTGCGGCTTTTTCGTATTTCGTTCCTTCGGCTGTTAACTCTTTTATCTTTCTGTTAATCAAATCGCTTACACGGTAAGTAGCAGATTCGGCAACAAATATTTTGGTTGCCTGTTCCGCGATTTTATGTTTAATTGCACCGAAGTTGGAAATGGGTTGACCGAACTGCTTACGCTGGTTTGCATACGCAACAGAGATTGTTGTTACCTTCTTTGCGCTTCCGGTAGTCATCGCACAAAGTTTGAATCTTCCAACATTAAGAATATTGAATGCGATGTAATGTCCTTTGCCTATCTCGCCTAAAACATTCTCAACGGGAACTTTAACGTTGTCGAGGAACAGCGCACGGGTTGATGAACCTTTTATCCCCAACTTGTTTTCCTCTTCGCCGCGGTTAAACCCTTCGGAGTTTGCATCGATTATAAAACAGGTAAACTTATCGCCGTCAACCTGTGCGAATGTGATAAGTATATCGGCAAACCCGCCGTTCGTTATCCACATCTTTTGACCGTTAAGCACATAGTACTTACCGTCTTCAGTAAGGGTTGCGGTTGTTTTTGCCGAAAGAGCATCGGAGCCCGATGTAGGTTCGGTTAAGCAGTAAGCCGATTTCAACTCGCCGCTTGCAAGCTTCGGCAAATATTTTTTCTTCTGCTCTTCGGTTCCGTAATAAAGAATCGGGAGTGTTCCGATTCCGGTATGAGCAGCATACGCAACACCGAAAGAATGAGCCGGTCCCAATTCAAAAGCAAGCGCGGTGTTTGTGTTAAAGTCTTCACCGAGTCCGCCGTACTCTTCAGGAATTGAAGTGCCGAGCAAACCCATCTCACCTGCTTTTTCCAGCAAGCCGACAACCAAGCCGGGTTCCTGTTTATCAATCGCATCGAGCTTCGGTCGAATTTCTTTTTCTACAAATTCCCTGGCAGATTCCGCCATCATTCTCTGGTCTTCGCTTAATTCTTCGGGAATGAAAACTAACTGCGGATCGCTTTCTTTTATAAGAAACTCTCCGCCTTTCAATACATCGGTTTTTACTTTTTCGTCTGACATAACTTTACTTACGTTTTGTTATTAAATATTTAATTAGACTTTTTTCATTATCAGTTTAAGCGCTCGTAAATTGCGGCAACACCCTGCCCGCCGCCAACGCAAGCGGTTACCATTCCGTATTTTTTATCGCGTCTTCGCAATTCGTTTATAATCTGAACGGTAAGTTTTGTACCGGTGCATCCGAGCGGATGCCCGAGTGCAATTGCACCACCGTTTACATTAACGATTTCGTTATTCAATCCAGCTTTTCTTATAACCGCTAACGATTGTGCGGCAAAAGCTTCGTTGAGTTCAATCAGGTCGATATCATTTAAACTCATGCCCGCTTTGTTAAGCGCTTTTGGAATCGCTTCAACCGGACCGATACCCATGATGCGCGGATCCACTCCTGCTACAGCATACGAAACGAGTCTGGCAATAGGTTTCAGGTTCAATTCTTTAACCATATCTTCAGACATAACAATCACAAACGCAGCACCGTCCGATGTTTGCGATGAATTGCCTGCAGTAACCGTTCCGCCAGCGGCAAATACCGGTTTTAATCTCGCTAATGCTTCAAGCGATGTATCGGGTCTGGGACCTTCATCAACTTTTACTACGTGCTTCTTCGAAACTTTCTTTCCGTTTTCGAGAAAAACTTCTTCAACTTCTATCGGAACAATCTCATCTTCGAAGTAACCGTTCTTTATCGCGTTAATTGCTTTCATATGAGAGTGATACGAAAATTCATCGGCGTCTTCGCGCGCGATTTTAAAATCGCGTGCTACTTCTTCGGCTGTTAATCCCATTCCCAAATAATATTCGGGATGGACTTTTGCTATTCGGTAGTTCGGAGAAATTTTCCATCCGGTTGTAGGAACCATCGACATCGATTCGGTTCCGCCTGCGATAATACAATCGGCAATGCCCATTCTAATTTTTGCGGTTGCAATCGAAATAGTCTCTGCACCCGATGCACAGTAACGGTTAACCGTCATTCCGGGAACATGCATTGGCAGGCACTGAAGTGCAATCATTCTGCCAATCTGCAAACCCTGTTCCGCTTCGGGAACGGCGTTGCCAACAATCAGATCGTCAACTCTGTTCGGGTCCAATTCGGGAACTGATTTCAGTAAATGCTTTATAACGTCGGCAGCAAGATCATCGGGACGGTAGTTGCGGAATCCGCCCTTTTTTGCTTTACCAACTGCTGATCTGTATCCTGCAACTATATATGCTTCTCTCATGGTTCTTTTCAATATTTTATGAATAAAATTTTTGTTTCGGTTATTACAATTTTTATTTGTTATTAAGTTGGCGCAAGCTTAAGCTTGTCATACGACAGATACGCTTGCGGCTACAATTTAATTGCGTAACGGTTTGCCCGTTGTTAATATGCTTTGAATTCTTTCCAGTGTTTTTTGCTCGCCAATCAGACTTAAGAAAGCTTCTCTTTCCAAATCCAACAGGTATTGTTCCGAAACCAATGTTTGTGCGGTTAAATCGCCGCCGCACATTACATACGCGAGTTTCTCCGCTATCTTCTTGTCGTGCTCACTTATATATCGTGCATTGAAGAAAGAATAAGCACCAACCAACAGTGTTGCCAGTCCGCCGCGACCGAGAACTTTTATGTCTTCTCTCGGCTGCGGTTGAGTGTAACCGCGATCTGCTAACTCAATTACAGCTTTCTTGGCTTCTGAAATAACACGGTTAGGATTAACAACGTACTCATCGTTACCTTTCCTGAATATTCCCAAATCGTACGCTTCCAATGCAGAGGTAGCAACCTGCGCCTGTGCAATTGCAAGAAA
>JAJRSV010000428.1 GCA_024278655.1 Bacteroidota bacterium
CTGTAAATCCGCCGGTTCCTTGTTCTATAAAACCCGGGGTTACATTTGTTTCGGCAAATTGAGGAAAGCCGTCATACAATATTAATGGTTGGGTGCCATTTAGAGTATCCTTAAAAAGTGCAACATGACGCGCATACCATCTCTCAGCCATAGCCGCTGCATACTTAACGGCGTTCTGCTCTTCATCGTAAAAATAGATGTCGAAGTGTTTGGTGTGTAAAACTTTAAAATCGAAGGAATCGTAAACAACTTTATTCCGTCCAAAGTATTGAGCGTTTAAGTGTGGGGCAAAGAAGAAGAGAACTGATAAAATGGTAGAAACCAGAAACGTTTTGTAGTATCTTTGTCGCATATATCATCTCCCGCAAAATCAGTTGTCAAATACGAGAATAATACAATACTCAATTATCCATTCAGGTATTTAGAGTAAATATAATTATAAATGTTCTATTCAAAACTTTTAGCGGTAATAATTATTAAATACAATAATAGAATTTGCCGGATGTACGAAGAAGGAATTAAAATACCATCTTATTATATGAGGGTAAAAATTCTTGCCCTGTAAAACATTCGATTTTTCAATTGCCGGGATGTTTGCATTTTTTTTAAAATAAGGATATATTTGTTGCTCGTATTTTAAATTAAGGGCGGACGCCGGAGTTGGAGAGCCGGGGCGGACTGTAAATCCGTTGGCGAAAGCCTTTGGGGGTTCGAATCCCTCGCCGCCCACGTTGATTTGTAGTTTAAAGGGAAATAGAATTTTTATTTTTGCTTCCCTTATTTTTTTGTTCTTTTTTATGATGTGCAAAATTTAACAGATAATATTTGAATATCAAAATTTAAAACAAGGTTAATTTCGGTTAGGATTTTTGAATCGTCTGCCGCAGTTAACAATAAAAAAGTTCTTATAAAATTTTGAATGAGCTTGATAAGCGGGAGTAACTCAGTTGGCTAGAGTCACAGCCTTCCAAGCTGTTGGTCGCGGGTTCGAGTCCCGTCTCCCGCTCCAATAATTTGTAAGTTAACTGATCCGTGTTGGTTTGGAAGAGAGAATAAAAGCTGACGTAGCTCAGTTGGTAGAGCATCCCGGCTTTACCGGGAAGGTCACCGGTTCCTGAAGAGTGAATAGATGAGATGAATTCGTTAGCAAAGAACACGTAGAGATTGAAAAGCTGACGTAGCTCAGTTGGTAGAGCACATCCTTGGTAAGGATGAGGTCACCGGTTCAATCCCGGTCGTCAGCTCGAAAAAAGTTCTTAAAAAAGATTGAAAAAAATTTTAAGCCGACAAACCGTTGGTAGAGCATCCCGACCTTGTCGGGAAGGTCACCGGCCTGCCTGCCGCAGGCAGGTTCAATCCCGGTCGTCAGCTCGAAAAAAAAGTTCTTAAAAAAGATTGAAGAAAATTTTAACAGTAACACAGGGAAATCTTTCCTTTCATTTAGAAAAAATTGATTAGAGATTATGAGAGAGATAATAACTTTAGAATGCACAGTGTGTAAAAGAAGAAATTACACAACTACCAAAAACAAGCGTCTCCATCCCGGAAGAGTTGAGTATAAAAAATACTGCCGCTGGGATCGTAAGCATACTATTCATAAGGAAACGAAATAATTAATACGTCAGTAGCTCAATTGGCTAGAGCAGCGGTCTCCAAAACCGCAGGTTGGGGGTTCGAGTCCCTCCTGACGTGCAGGTATTATAATATATTATTTGGTGGACATGAAAGATAAAATAATAAAATTTTTCGAAGATGTTGTTAAAGAAATGAAGAAGGTTACCTGGCCGACTAAAGATGAGCTTGTGGAATCGACAAAAATTGTTATTGTTGTTTGCCTTGCTTTATCGGCTTTTACCTGGGTGATCGATATGGTTATAAATCAGGTTGTTAAAGGAATATTTTAAGTTAGGTTGAGGTAATGGACGAAGCTAAGTGGTATGTGCTCCGGACTTTTTCGGGACACGAAAATAAGGTAAAACATCTTCTCGAAGCGGAATTGGAAGACAAAGATGAGTTGAGGGAAAAGATTCTTGATATACTCGTTCCGATGGAGAAGGTTTTTGAAGTTAAAGACGGTAAAAAGAGAAGCAAAACTAAAAACTTCTTTCCCGGTTATATTTTAATTCATGCTGTTTTAGATAATAAGGTTAAAGAATTTATTCTTAATACTCCGTCGGTTATGGGATTTTTGGGCACTGCAAACAATCCAAACCCGTTGCAGCCCGAAGAAGTAAAGAGAATTGTTGGAAGAATTACGCAGGATGAAACAACCGAAAGAATGGAAACAATTTTCAGAAGCGGCGATCTTGTAAAGATAATCGACGGTCCGTTCAATAACTTTACCGGAACCGTTGAAGAAGTTTACGAAGATAAAATGAAATTAAAAGTAATGGTCTCTATCTTCGGAAGAAAAACTCCCGTTGAAATAGATTTTGATCAGGCAGAATTAGAAAAATAATTATTTATTTGATAGGTAATTAAAATGGCTAAAAAGATTGATGGATATATAAAGCTGCAGATACCTGCAGGAAAAGCTAACCCTTCGCCTCCGGTCGGTCCGGCATTGGGTCAGAAGGGTGTAAACATAATGGAGTTCTGCAAACAGTTTAATGCAAGAACTTCGGGACAGGAAGGGATGATTATTCCTGTTGTTATTACTGTTTATGCCGATAAATCGTTTACTTTTATAACTAAAACTCCTCCGGCAGCAGTGTTGCTTAAAAAAGCTGCCAATCTCGAAAAAGGTTCACCCGAGCCGAACAGAACCAAGGTTGCAAAAGTAACCAGAGATCAACTGAAGGAGATTGCTGAAATTAAAATGCCCGATCTTAATGCTTACGATATCGATCATGCAATAAGCATGATTGCGGGAACAGCTCGCAGTATGGGCATTACCGTTGAAGGATAATTGATTTCAGTAAGAGGAATTAAATTTTGTTAACACTATTAATTTTGGTGTAGAGATGAAAAGATCAAAAAGATATAAAGAAATTTTAGAGAAAATAGACACAAAAAAAGAATATTCGATGAGCGAAGCTATCGATCTTCTTAAAGAGAATTCTAAAGTTAAATTTACCGAATCTCTCGATTGTGCTATCAGGCTGGGTGTTGACCCGAGACATGCCGATCAGATGATAAGAGGAACGGTTTCGCTTCCGAACGGCACGGGAAAAGAAGTGAAGGTTTTGGTTATTGCAAAAGGTCCTAAAGTGCAGGAAGCACTCGATGCCGGTGCCGATTATGCGGGATTTGAAGAATACCTGGAAAAGATTAAAGAAGGATGGACTGACGTTGATGTGATTATTGCAACGCCCGACACAATGGCTGATTTAGGTAAGCTGGGAAGAATTTTAGGTCCGAAAGGTTTAATGCCTAATCCGAAAAGCGGAACTGTAACGATGGATGTTGCAAACGCAGTTAAAGAAGTTAAAGCCGGTAAAATTGAATTCCGTGTTGATAAAACGGGAATTGTTCATACTTCGTTAGGCAAATTGAATTTTGACACCGATAAACTTGTTGAGAATACAAAAGCATTTGTAAATACAATCATTAAAATGAAACCTGCTGCTGCAAAAGGGCAGTATGTTAAAAGTTTGTATCTCTCAAGTTCAATGGGACCGGGATTGAAAATATCGAAAGAAGAAATTCCGAGCAAATAAGTTTATTAAGAGTTTACGCACTCAAAAATATAAAATGCTTCTAACCGACAAGGTTAATTAAATTCTTTGAAACGGGAGAAAAATGAATAGAGACGAAAAAGCCGATGCCGTTGCCCGGATAAGGGAAATGGTCGAAAGTTCAGCTGCTATTTTTCTTACCGATTACAGCGGAATAAACGTTGCAGACATAAACGATTTACGCAACCAGTTCCGCAATGAGGGTGTTCGATATAAAGTGTTCAAAAATACTTTATTCAAAAGAGCGCTCGACGAAGTCGGTAAATACGATAAATTAGCAGATCATCTTGTGGGAATGACCGGGTTTGCATTCGCAGACGAAAAGAACCCGATAGCTCCTGCAAAGATCATCAAAAAATATTTTGATAAGAATAAAAAACTTTCGCTTAAAGCCTGCTATATAGACGGCGAATATTTTGATGGAAGCCAGCTTGGCAATTTAGCTTCGCTGCCATCGAAAGAAGAATTGATTGCAGGTATAATCGGAAGTATTAATGCTCCTGCTCAAGGTATTGTTGGAGCAATTAACGCTGTAATGAGAGATCTTGTAAGTGTAATTGATGAGATCTCGAAACAGAAAGCAGCATAACTAAAAGTTTAATAGTTAAACAATTATCCATTAGGAGAAGGAAAATGTCAGATAAAGTAACTGAAATCGTAGATAAAATTAAAGAGCTTTCGTTATTAGAAGCTTCTGAATTAAAGAAAGCATTAGAAGACGAATTTGGAGTAAGTGCAGCAGCTCCTGTAATGGTTGCCGGTGCCGGTATGGCAGGTGGCGGCGAAGCTGCAGAAGAAGAAGAAAAAACCGAATTCGATGTTATCCTCACCTCCGTCGGCGATAAGAAGATAAACGTAATTAAAGTTGTAAGAGCTCATACGGGTCTCGGCTTAAAAGAAGCCAAAGAACTTGTAGATAACGCTCCGAAAGCTGTTAAGGAAGCTGTTTCGAAAGAAGAAGCAGAAAAACTTAAAAAAGAATTTGAAGAAGCCGGCGCAACTGTAGAAATAAAGTAAGTCGTCTTTATTACTCCATGCGATTATTATTGTAGTAGTAATGAGTAATAAGACGGAAAATTCCGTCTTATTACTCGTGTATTTTTTTGTGTTCCGATACGATGTGTGCGAATGAAATAGAATTTTTAATTTTTTAAGGAGGTTTTACAATTGGATAATAATAGAATATCTTTTGGAAAGATTACACCTGTTATCGACATTCCGGATTTACTCGCTATCCAAAAAGAAACTTTTGAAGAGTTTATTCAGCTTAAAACTCCCCCGTCTAAACGGGAGGACAAGGGACTGCAGGCAGTTTTTAATGCCAACTTCCCGATTTTTGATAATAAAGAGAATTACCGGCTCGACTTTATACAGTATTCAATCGAAAAGCCGAGGTTCTCGGTTGAAGAGTGCATGGAACGGGGTTTAACCTTTTCCGCTCCTCTTAAAGGTAAGCTGCGTCTTTCAGCAAAAGACCCCGATACCGAAGAGTATGTGAACACTGTTGAACAGGAAGTTTATTTGGGTAACGTTCCGTTTATGACCAGCAGAGGAACATTTGTAATTAATGGTGCCGAAAGAGTTGTTGTTTCGCAGCTTCACCGTTCTCCGGGTGTCGCATTCGCACAAACAGTTCATCCTAACGGAACCCCGCTTTATTCTGCAAGAATAATTCCTTTAAGAGGTTCGTGGGTTGAGTTTGCTACCGATATTAATTATGTGATGTATGTTTACATCGACAGGCGTAAGAAATTTCCCGCAACCACTTTACTTCGTGCTCTCGGTTATGAATCGGATGATGATATATTAAACCTCTTCAACCTCGTTGAAGAAATTGATGTTACCAAAGGCGATTTGGAAGAGTATATCGGAAGAGTAGTTGCAAGTGACGTGTTCGATTTATCGACCGGTGAAATATTTTTATCTAGAGACAGTATCCTTTCGGAAGAAGATATTGAAAGACTGGATGATGCTAAAGTTGAAAAGATAAAACTCGTAAATTCCGAGATTTCGGCAGAGCAGGATTTAATCCTGAACACTTTACGTAAAG
This sequence comes from Bacteroidota bacterium, assembly GCA_024278655.1. Lineage (GTDB taxonomy): Bacteria > Bacteroidota > Ignavibacteria > Ignavibacteriales > Ignavibacteriaceae > BMS3ABIN03. Next base: position 5,728 of record JAJRSV010000428.1, read on the forward strand.
ATACATCGCACAGTCGCGAGGAAGCACTGTTTGCAATTTACCGCCAGCTTCGTTCGGGTGAAGCACCCGACCTGGAAACCGCGGAAGCGTTGATTGAAAAGCTTTTCTTTAACGATAAGAGATACGACCTCGGCGAAGTCGGTCGCCATAGAATGAACGACAAGCTGAACCTGAATATTGATGAAAATGTAACCATCCTTACCAACGAAGATATTATCGCTATAATGAATTACATCATTAAGCTTAAGGATGGAAACGAAACCGTTGACGATATTGATCATTTAGGAAACAGAAGAGTAAGAACTGTTGGCGAGCAGCTTCAGCAGCAGTTTAACGTTGGTATGGCTCGTATGGCAAGAACCATTAAAGAACGTATGAACATGCGCGATACCGAGCAGTTTACTCCGCAGGATTTGGTTAACGCACGAACAATAACCAGCGTTATTAATGCATTCTTCGGTACAAACCAGTTGTCGCAGTTTATGGATCAGACCAATCCTCTTGCCGAGACAACTCATAAGAGAAGAATGTCGGCATTAGGACCGGGCGGACTTACAAGAGAAAGAGCAGGATTTGAAGTTCGAGATGTTCACTACACTCATTACGGACGTCTTTGCCCGATTGAAACGCCGGAAGGTCCGAACATCGGTCTTATTTCTTCGTTAACAATTTATGCACGCGTTAACAGATACGGATTTTTAGAAACTCCTTACAGAAAAGTTGTTAAAGGAAAAGTAACCAACGAAGTTGAATACCTTACAGCCGAGCAGGAAGATATTTACACAATAGCACAGGCAAACGCTCCGCTCGATGATCAGGGTAGATTTGTAAACGAAAGAGTAAAAGCGCGGCATAAAGGTGAGTTCCCGATCGTTCCTCCGGATCAGATTCAGTATATGGACGTAGCACCTGCACAGTTGGTAAGTGCTGCTGCTTCGTTAATTCCGTTCCTTGAGCATGACGATGCGAACAGAGCACTTATGGGCTCTAACATGCAACGCCAGGCGGTTCCGTTGGTTCGTCCCGAAGCTCCCATTGTTGGAACCGGTATGGAAAAGAAAGTTGCCCGCGATTCGGGTGCAGTTCTTTTAGCCGAAGATAACGGTGTTGTTGAATATGTTGATTCGGACAGAATTGTTGTTAAATACGATATTAATCCTAACAGTATTGAAGCATTAACATCCTTCGAGGATGTAAGAGAAGTAAATTACAATCTTATCAAGTTCCGTGGTACGAACCAGGAAACCTGTATGACTCAAAGACCTTTGGTTAAAGAAGGTCAGAAAGTTAAGAAGGGCGAAGTTATTGCCGACGGAACATCAACCGACGGCGGAGAACTTGCATTGGGTAGAAACGTGCTGGTTGCATTTATGCCATGGCGCGGTTACAACTTTGAGGATGCTATAATAGTTAGCGAACGTTTGGTGAAAGATGATGTTTACACCTCAATTCATATCGAAGAATTTGAATTGCAGGTAAGAGAAACCAAACGCGGTGAAGAAGAATTAACCAGGGAAATTCCTAACGTAAGCGAAGAAGCCGTTAAGAATTTGGATGAATACGGAATAATACGTGAAGGTGCCGAAGTTAAAGAAGGCGATATTCTTGTAGGAAAGATTACTCCGAAAGGTGAAACCGATCCTACTCCCGAAGAAAAACTTTTAAGAGCAATCTTCGGCGATAAAGCCGGCGATGTTAAAGATGCTTCGCTTAAAGCGCCTCCGGGATTAAAAGGAACGGTTATTAAAACCCGTCTCTTCAGCAGAAAAAGAAGAGATCCTGAATCAAAGAAAATTGAAAAAGCTGCTATCGATAAGCTTGAGCAGGAACATAACCAGAAAAAAGCTGCTCATTATGCAAAATTAGTCGATAAGCTTACCAAAATTTGCGAAGGTCATACTTCCACCGGAATAAGAGACCTTGACGGCAGTTTGGTTATTCGCAGCGGAACCAAGATTAAGGATACAACATTTACATCGCTTGATGATGTTACAAAACTGGACTACACTGAAGAGTGGTTCAAAGATAAAAAATTAAACAAACTTATAAACACGCTTTATAATAATTATTTTGAATTCCTCGCTGATCTTGAAGAAGACTTTAAACGTGAGAAAATTAAAATTGTAAGCGGCGACGAGCTTCCCCCGGGAATTGTTCAGCTGGCAAAAGTTTATGTTGCTAAAAAACGTAAACTTTCGGTTGGTGATAAAATGGCAGGAAGACACGGAAATAAAGGTGTTGTTGCAAAAGTTGTTCCCGAAGAAGATATGCCTTTTATGCCCGATGGTACACCGGTAGATATTATTCTTAATCCGCTTGGTGTTCCTTCGCGAATGAACCTCGGGCAGTTATACGAAACTGCTTTGGGTTGGGCAGGTAAAATACTCGGAGTAAAATTCGCAACACCTATTTTCGACGGCGCTAAAATTGAAGATGTTGACGATTGGCTGGAAAAAGCAGGATTAGACAGAGGAAGTAAAACCGAACTATTCGATGGCAGAAGCGGCGAAAAGTTCGATCAGAAAGTAACCTGTGGTTACATCTACATGCTTAAATTAAGTCACCTGGTTGACGATAAAATACACGCCCGTTCCATTGGGCCATACTCGCTTATTACTCAGCAGCCGCTCGGCGGTAAAGCTCAGTTCGGCGGGCAGAGATTCGGTGAAATGGAGGTTTGGGCTCTCGAAGGTTACGGCGCATCACATATCTTACAGGAAATACTAACCATTAAGAGTGATGACGTTGCCGGCAGGGCTAAAGCTTACGAGGCAGTTGTTAAAGGTGAAAACCTGCAGGAACCGAATATTCCTGAGTCGTTCAACGTGTTAGTTAAAGAGCTGCAAGGCTTAGGACTAAACATAACCATTAACTAACACTAATGAACTTTTTTTACTCAGAATTTAGGAGAAAATAAAAATGGCTTTTAGATTTCAAGAAAACGCGATGAAAGATATAAATAGCATTTCTATCAGTCTTGCTAGCCCCGATGATATATTATCGAGATCGCATGGTGAAGTAACAAAACCCGAAACGATTAACTATCGTTCGTTCAGACCCGAAAAAGACGGTCTGTTTTGTGAAAAAATATTCGGTCCCACACGCGATTGGGAATGTTTTTGCGGTAAGTATAAAAGGATAAGGTATAAAGGAATTATATGCGACCGTTGCGGTGTTGAAGTTACGCAAAAAAGTGTTCGCCGCGAAAGAATGGGTCACATCACTTTAGCCGTTCCTATTGTACATATTTGGTTCTTCAGAGCTCAGCCCTCGAAGATTGGTAACATCCTCGGTTTGAGTTTGAAAGAACTCGAAAAGGTGATCTATTACGAATCGTACATTGTTATAAATCCCGGTCCTACCGGTTTAAATCAGAACGATTTGATTTCTGAAGATCAGTACTACGAAGTGCTTAACACTTTACCGGAAGGTAACGATAAGTTAGAAGACAACGATCCGAATAAATTTATTGCCAAGATAGGCGGCGAAGCTGTTAAGTCGATGCTGAAGAGCACCGATATTGAAAAGCTTTCGCTTGAGTTACGCGAGCGGCTTAAAGTTGAAACTTCGCAGCAGAAAAAAGCAGACCTGTTAAAGAGATTAAGAGTTATCGAAGCATTCAGACAGGAAGACGGCAAAGTTCCGAACAAACCCGAATGGATGGTTCTGAATTACATTCCCGTAATTCCGCCTGAACTCAGACCTCTCGTTCCGTTGGAAGGCGGAAGGTTTGCTACCAGTGATTTGAACGACCTTTACAGAAGAGTAATAATAAGAAATAACCGACTTAAAAGATTAATAGATATTAAAGCTCCCGAAGTAATTCTGAGAAACGAAAAGAGAATGCTTCAGGAAGCAGTGGATGCGTTGTTCGATAACTCGAGAAGAGGAAGCGCTGTACGAAGCGATAACAACCGTCCGCTTAAATCTTTAAGCGATATGCTTAAAGGTAAGCAGGGACGATTCCGCCAGAACCTGCTTGGTAAACGTGTTGACTATTCCGGTCGTTCGGTAATTGTTGTCGGTCCGGAACTTAAACTTCATCAGTGCGGACTTCCGAAGGACATGGCGGTTGAGTTGTTCAAACCTTTTATCATTCGAAAGCTGATTGAACGGGGACATAACAAAACAGTTAAAAGTGCAAGGAAAGTTGTTGACAGGAAAGACCCGATAATATGGGATATTCTGGCTAAGATAATCGAAGGTCACCCGATACTTCTTAACCGTGCACCTACGCTTCACCGTCTCGGTATTCAGGCATTCCAACCGATACTTATCGATGAGCGTGCTATTCAGCTTCACCCGATGGTTTGTACTGCATTCAATGCGGATTTTGACGGTGACCAGATGGCAGTTCACGTTCCTTTAAGTTACGAAGCACAGTTGGAAGCTGCATTGCTGATGCTTAGCAGTCACAATATACTTTCGCCGCAAAACGGCAGCCCGATAGTTGTTCCTACTCAGGATATCGTGCTTGGCTGCTATTACCTTACCAAATACAAAGAAGGTGAAAAAGGCGAAGGAATGGTATTCGGTTCGTCCGAAGAAGTGATTGTTGCACACGACACCGGTGTTGTCGGTCTTCATGCAAAAATAAAAGTAAGAATTGACGGCAAACTGGTTGATACAACAGTCGGTCGTGTAATCTTCAATCAGATTGTTCCGAAGGAGATGGGATTCTTTAACCAGTTGCTCATCAAGAAAACCTTTGGCGGATTCATCGGTAAGATGTTTATGCAATTAGGTAACGAAGTTACTGCAAGGTTCTTAGATGACTTGAAAGATACAGGATTCAAATATGCAACACTCGGCGGACTATCGATAAGTTATTCCGATATGATTGTTCCCGAACAGAAAGAAGCATTGATTGCAAAAGCTAACAAAAAAGTAAATCAGATATTAAACGAACACGAGCAGGGTGTTATTACAGACGCCGAGAGATATAACAAGATTATCGACGTTTGGACTCATACCACGAACGATGTTGCCCGCGCTTTGATGGAAAAAATACGTGTAGCCGACGGCGGGTTCAACTCGCTGCATATGATGGTTGACTCAGGTGCAAGAGGTTCGCAGGAGCAGGTAAGACAGCTTGCCGGTATGAGAGGTTTGATGATGAAACCGCAGAAAACCCTTTCGGGTCAGGCGGGCGAAATTATCGAGAACCCGATTATTGCAAACTTCAAAGAAGGTCTTTCGGTACTCGAGTACTTTATTTCTACTCACGGTGCCCGTAAAGGTTTGGCTGATACCGCACTGAAGACAGCGGATGCAGGTTATCTTACAAGAAGATTGGTTGACGTATCGCAGGATGTGATTGTAACCGAAGACGATTGCGGAACCATCCTCGGTATTGAGATTAAAGCACTTAAAGATATCGAACAGGAAAGAGAACCGCTCGGCGAGAGAATTACCGGTCGTGTTGCCCAGGAAGATATATTCCATCCTGTAACCGATGAGCTTATAGTTGAATCCGGCGAAATGATTACCGAAGAAAAAGCCGAAATTATTGAAGAAGCTAACATCGATTCTGTTTACATCAGAACCGTTTTAACTTGCGAAGCAAAACGTGGTGTTTGTGCTAAATGCTACGGCAGAAACCTTACCAACGGTAAAATGGTTGAGATTGGCGAAGCGGTTGGTATTATTGCAGCACAGTCAATCGGTGAACCCGGCACGCAGCTTACGCTTAGAACATTCCACCTTGGCGGAACATCTTCGCGTATTGCAAGCCAGTCGCAGGTTGAATCGGCTGTTGACGGAATAATTAGGTTCGATAGAATTAAATATGTGGAGAAAACAGAACCGGATCCGTTCGGCGGAAAAGATATTGTTGTAAAAGTTGTAACGGCTCGAAGAGGATCGATTCATATTTACGATGAAAATAACAGACAGATTAAGCAATACGATGTTCCTTACGGTGCCGAACTGGAAGTTGAAGACGGTCAGCATATAAAGAAGGGTATGCCTCTTTATAATCACGATCCGTATAACTCTGTTATTCTTACAGATATACCGGGACGTGTAAGATTTGTCGACCTTGTTGACGGCAGTACGCTTCAGCAGGTTACCGATGAACAAACCGGTCACGTGCAGAAGGTTGTAATCGAATCGAAAGATAAAACACTAACTCCGAGTATCGCAATCGAAACCGAAGACGGAGAAGTGAAATCGTTCAACCTGCCGATAAGATCTTACCTTTCGGTTGAAGAAGGTGAGTTTGTTCCGGCGGGAACCATTCTGGCTAAGATATCCAAGCAGACGACCAAGAGTCGAGATATTACCGGTGGTTTGCCGAGAGTAACCGAGCTGTTCGAAGCAAGGAGTCCTCACGAACCTGCTATTGTTTCCGAAATTGAAGGTATCGTAAGATTCGGTGAGAAGAAGAAAGGTTCGCGCGAAATATTTGTTGTTGCACACGATGGTTCGGATGAGAAGAAGTATAATGTTCCGTTAGGTAAGCATGTTCTTGTTCAGGATGGCGACGATATACCAGCGGGTGAAAAGATAACCGACGGTCCTATCAATCCGCATGACATTCTTAAGATTAAAGGAACAAGTGCGGTTCAGGAATACCTTGTTAACGAGATTCAGGACGTTTACAGACTGCAGGGCGTTAAGATAAACGATAAACATATCGAAGTAATCGTTCGCCAGATGCTGCAGAAGATTAAAATCGTATCACCGGGAGATACCAAGTTCCTCGAAGAAGATATCGTAGATAGAAATGAATTTATCGAGGAAAACGACAAGATAACGAATATGGTTTATATTGAAGATAAAGGTGATTCGAGATTCAAGAACGGTCAGCTTATACCGAGAGCGAAGTATCGCGAGGTAAATGCCGATTTGAAGAAGAAAGACAAGAAACCGATTGTTGGAAGAGACGCTGAACCTGCTACATTCGAGCATATACTGCTTGGAATTACTCAGGCGGCACTTTCAACCGAAAGCTTTATATCGGCTGCTTCCTTCCAGGAAACAACCAAAGTGCTCACAAATGCCGCAATTGCCGCTAAGAGGGATAACCTTAACGGCTTGAAGGAAAATGTTGTTATGGGACATTTAATTCCTGCAGGCACTGGTCTTAAGAAATACAGAAAAATAATTATTAAGACCGAAGAGCCCGAAACTGAAGAAGAAAAGAAAGAGGAAGAAATTCAGTCGAATTAGGTATAAAGACAAATAGAATTGTTAAAAATCCGGTTCCGAAATATAGAACCGGATTTTTTATGCTTAAAGAAGCATAAATATAAATTCATTTTCTTGACTTATTTTAAATCATCAAGTATATTTGTAGTCTGAATTTTTTTGAAATGTAATTAATTTTTAGGAGATATTAGTGCCTACGATAAACCAGCTTGTACGAAAAGGCAGAGTAAAAATTGTATCGAAAAATAAAGCGCCGGCTTTAGAGGCGTGCCCGCAGAAACGCGGCGTTTGCACAAGGGTATATACTACCACACCAAAGAAGCCGAACTCAGCTTTACGTAAAGTAGCAAGGGTACGGTTAACCAACAACATCGAGGTTACCGCTTACATCCCGGGCGAAGGTCATAACCTTCAGGAACACTCGATTGTTTTAATCCGTGGTGGAAGAGTTAAAGATTTACCCGGTGTCAGGTATCACATCATCAGAGGTACGCTCGATACAAGCGGTGTTGAAGAAAGAAAAAAAGGCAGATCCAAGTACGGTACTAAAAAACCAAAAGCAAAATAGAATATGAGAAAAAGAAGAGCAGAAAAAAGATTCGTTAAACCCGACCCGAAATTTAACGACATAATGGTTTCGAAATTTATTAATGCTATTATGTTAGAGGGCAAAAAATCGACGGCAAGAAAAATAGTTTACGGCGCGTTCGATATTATTGAAAAAAGAACCAAGAAGCCGGGTCTTGAAGTTTTCAAGCAGGCAATCAATAATACTCAGCCGCTTATCGAGGTTCGAAGCAGAAGAGTAGGCGGTGCTACTTACCAGGTGCCCACCGAAGTAAGACCCGAAAGAAGAACTGCTCTTGCAATGAGATGGTTAAAAATTTATTCAAGGCAGCGCGGCGAAAAATCCATGGCTCAGAAACTTGCTATGGAATTAATCGCAGCTTCGAACAACGAAGGTTCTGCCGTTAAGAAAAAAGAAGATACTCATAGAATGGCTGAAGCTAACAAGGCATTTGCGCATTTTAAATGGTAATTAGAGAAAGGTTATTATAAGTTAAATTTATGGCAAAGAAGATTAACATAGAGAATGTACGTAACATTGGTATTATGGCGCACATTGATGCGGGTAAGACTACTACGACCGAAAGAATACTTTATTACACCGGAAGAACTCACAGGTTAGGCGAAGTGCACGACGGTGCGGCTACGATGGACTGGATGGAGCAGGAAAAAGAACGCGGTATTACTATTACAAGTGCGGCTACAACCTGTTATTGGAAAGATCATCAGATTAATATTATCGATACACCCGGACACGTTGATTTTACAGTTGAAGTTGAAAGATCGCTTAGAGTGCTGGACGGTGCGGTTGCATTGTTCTGTGCTGTCGGTGGTGTTGAACCTCAGTCTGAAACGGTTTGGAGACAAGCAGATAAGTACGGTGTTCCGAGAATTGCATTCGTTAATAAGATGGACAGAACAGGCGCCGACTTTTATCATGCGGTTGAGATGATGAGAGACAGACTCGGTGCTAACGCTGTTCCTATTAACCTGCCTATCGGCGAAGGCGATTTGTTCTCCGGCGTTATCGATTTGATTGCATTTAACGCAAGAATGTATCACGACGAAACCTTCGGTGCTACTTTTGATGAGATTGACATTCCGCAGGACCTGATGGAATTAGCCAATAAGTACCGAACCGAAATGCTCGAAGCAGTTTCGGACGTTGATGATACCTTGCTCGAAAAATACCTTGAAGGCGAAGAGATAAGTGAAGAAGAAATTAAAGCTGTTCTTCGTAAAGCAACACTCGAACTGAAAATCGTTCCCGTGCTTTGCGGTTCTGCATTCAAAAATAAAGGTGTGCAGAAATTACTCGACAGCGTTATCGAATTCCTTCCGTCACCAAAAGATTTTAAAGAGATTGAAGCTCATCACATCGGCATTAACGATACGGTTAAAAGAAAAATTGATGAGAAGGAAAAGTTTACCGCGCTTGCATTTAAAATAATGAACGACCCTTACGTTGGTAAGTTATGTTTCTTCAGAGTTTATACAGGCACGCTTAAATCAGGTTCATATATTTATAATGCGGTAAGCGGAAAACGTGAAAGAATTGGAAGACTGCTGCAGATGCATGCAAACCATCGCGAGGAAATTTCGGAAGTAAGAGCCGGCGATATTGCTGCTGCAGTTGGATTGAAATATACAAGAACAGGCGATACGCTTTGCAGCGAAGACGAACCGATTGTACTCGAAAGAATGACGTTCCCCGAACCGGTTATCCAGATTGCCATCGAACCGAAAACCAAAGCCGACCAGGATAAACTTTCGGAGGCGCTGGCAAAATTATCGGATGAAGATCCTACATTTAAGGTAAGCGTTGATGATGAAACCGGTCAGACACTTATTGCCGGTATGGGCGAACTTCATCTTGAGATTTTAGTTGACAGAATGAAACGCGAATTTAAAGTTGAAGCCAACATTGGCAAGCCGCAGGTGGCTTACCGCGAAACCATTACACAGACTGTGAATGCCGAAGGTAAATTTGTTAAGCAAACCGGTGGACGCGGAAAATACGGTCACGTTTGGGTTGAACTTTCGCCGAACGAACCCGGTAAAGGTTATGAATTTACAAATGCAATTGTAGGCGGAGCTATTCCGAGAGAATATATTCCGGCAGTATCCGCAGGAATTCAGGAAGCAATGCGTAACGGTATTGTTGCCGGCTACCCGGTTGTTGATATCAAAGCCAAATTATACGACGGTTCATATCACGATGTCGATTCCGATGAGTTATCGTTTAAGGTTGCCGGTTCAATTGCATTCAAAGAAGGTGCAAGAAAAGCTAAACCGGTTTTACTTGAACCTATAATGGCGGTTGAAGTTGTTACTCCCGAAGAATATCTGGGCGATGTAATGGGCGACTTGAACTCGCGCAGAGGTAAAATTGAAGGATTTTCTGCAAGGAAAGATGCACAGGTTATTAAAGCACTTGTTCCTCTTTCGGAAATGTTTGGTTATGCAACCATATTAAGATCGATGACACAGGGACGCGCTATTTATACTATGCAGTTCGAACATTATGAAGCGGTTCCAAAGACAATTGCAGATGAGATTGCTGAAAAATCATTAGGTAAAAAAACAACAGCTACAGCATAATTAAAGCAGAAATAAATAACTTAAGCTAAAAACATAAAAGGAGATTACGATGGCAAAAGAAAAATTTGATAGGAGTAAGCCTCACGTTAACATAGGAACCATTGGTCACGTCGATCATGGTAAAACAACGTTAACGGCTGCCATCACAATGGCTCTCGCTAAAAAGGGATTATCGGAGAAGAGAACATTCGACAGTATCGATAACGCCCCTGAAGAAAGAGAAAGAGGTATTACCATTGCAACAGCACATGTTGAGTATTCTACTGAGAAAAGACACTACGCACATGTCGACTGTCCCGGTCACGCCGATTATGTTAAAAATATGATCACTGGTGCTGCTCAAATGGACGGTGCTATCTTGGTGGTTGCGGCTACCGATGGTCCTATGCCTCAAACCAGAGAGCATATTCTCCTTGCACGTCAGGTTGGTGTGCCGAGAATTGTTGTTTTTATGAACAAGATTGACATGGTTGACGATCCGGAATTGATTGAGTTGGTTGAAGTTGAGTTGAGAGATCTTCTTAACGAATACGAATTCCCCGGTGACGAAATTCCGATTATCAAAGGTTCTGCTCTTCAGGCATTAGAAGCTGCAAGTACTGACGCTCCACCGGATGATCCGAGATTGCAGTGCATCTGGGAACTTATGGATGCTGTTGACAGCTACATTCCTGTTCCCGAAAGAGATGTCGACAAACCTTTCCTTATGCCGGTTGAGGACGTCTTCTCAATTACCGGACGTGGTACAGTTGCTACCGGTAGAGTTGAAAGAGGACAGATTAAATTAGGCGACGAAGTTGAGTTGATTGGTTTGGGAATGCATAAGAAGACCGTTGTTACAGGTATAGAAATGTTCAGAAAAGAATTGGATTCTGCTATAGCCGGTGATAACGCAGGTATTCTTTTAAGAGGTATTGACAAGAAAGAAATTGAAAGAGGAATGGTATTAGCCAAACCCGGTTCAATTACACCGCACAGAAAATTCGAAGGCGAAGTTTACGTGCTTTCGAAAGATGAAGGTGGACGTCATACACCGTTCTTTAACGGTTACAGACCACAGTTCTATTTCAGAACTACCGACGTTACCGGTGTTGCTCAGTTACCTGAAGGCACCGAAATGGTTATGCCCGGCGATAACGTAAAACTCAGTGTTGAACTGATTTCCGAAATCGCTATGGAAGAAGGATTAAGATTCGCTATTCGCGAAGGCGGCAGAACTGTTGGCGCCGGTGTTGTAACAAAGATACTTGAATAACAGAAAAATATTTAAACGGCGGAAAGGGAGTTCCGTTAAAGCTCCCTTTTCGTTTCTTAAAATATTAAAATTAAGGAGTGATATAAGTGCCCGGACAAAAGATTAGAATAAAGTTAAAGTCTTACGATCATATTTTAATTGATAAATCTACCGAGAAAATAATTAAAACCGTTCGTAGTACCGGTGCTGTGGTATCGGGTCCTATTCCGTTACCTACAAAGCGCACAGTTTACACGGTTTTAAGGTCACCGCATGTCGATAAAAAGTCTCGCGAACAATTTGAGACAAGGGCACATAAAAGAATTATTGATATTCATAATTCTAATAATAAAACCGTCGATTCACTAAGCAAGTTAGATATTCCGGCGGGTGTTGATATTGAGATAAAGCTATAATGAATTTGGAGAAAAAGTAAAGATGCCTGGCTTAATAGGAAAAAAAATAGGAATGACTAGCATTTTTAACGACGACGGCGAAATGATTTCCGTTACTGTTGTTAAAGTCGATCCTTGCAAAGTTGTAAATATAAGAACAAAAGAAAAAGACGGCTACGAAGCGGTTCAGTTGGGTTACGGTTACAGAAAAGAAAAAAATGTAACCAAACCGTTAATGGGTTATTACAAAAAGCAAAATGTATCTCCCTTTGCGGTTCTTAAAGAGTTTAAAGGTTTCGATACCGGCGAATTGAAAGTTGGCGACGAAATTAAAGTTGATCTTTTCAAAGAAGGCGAAAAGATTAAAGTGAAAGCAAAGAGCAAGGGTAAAGGTTTCCAGGGCGTTATGAAACGGCATGGCTTCAGAGGTGTCGGTGGAACTACTCACGGTCAGAGCGACAGATTAAGAGCTCCCGGCTCGATAGGGCAGAGTTCTTCGCCTTCAAAGGTTTTTAAAGGATTGAAAATGGCAGGACGTACCGGCGGCAAAACAGTAACGGTTTCTAATCTTAAAGTTGTTAAGGTAGATACAGAACAAAACTTGTTGCTAATTAAAGGTGCCGTTCCCGGTGCAGTAAATTCAATTGTTGAATTGATTAAGAATTAAGCGGTAAAGCAAATTATGACACTCGATATTTATAAAATAGACGGCAGTACATCAGGTGAAAAGATAGATTTAACCGATGACATTTTCGGAATTGAGCCGAACGACCATGCAATATACCTTGCGGTTAAGGCATATCTTGCAAACCAGAGACAAGGTACACACAAAGCTAAAGAAAGAGCTGAAGTGCGCGGCGGCGGCAGAAAACCCTGGAGACAAAAAGGAAGAGGCACCGCACGTGCCGGCACAACCCGTTCTCCGTTATGGGTCGGCGGCGGAAGAATTTTCGGTCCGCGCCCGAGAGATTACAGACAGAAGCTGCCTAAAAAACTAAAACGTTTGGCAAGAAAATCTGCTTTAAGTTATAAGGTTAAAGACGAGCAGATAAGAATAGTGGAAGACTTTACATTCGAGCAGCCGAAAACCCAGGAGTTTGCAAAGATACTCGAAGCATTTAATGCACAGGGCAAAAGAGTTTTGGTGTTAACCGGTTCAACCGATCAGGTTGTTTACAAATCGGGAAGAAATATTCCGAAAGTAAAAGTTCTCGAAGCACGTAAAGCATCTACATACGATTTGCTGAACAATCAAATGCTGCTTATTCAAAAAAGCGCAGTTGAAGAAATTGTAAAAACATTTGAAGAAAATAAAGAAACGGTGAACTGATATGCATCAGATATTAATCAGACCGCTTATAACGGAAAAGATGTCCGACATAACTGCTCAGCATGGTAAATACGGATTTATTGTAAATCCTAAAGCAAATAAAATTGAAATTGCCAAAGCTGTTTCGGAAAAGTTTAATGTGCATGTAGTTAGTGTTACAACCCTTAACCATAAGGGCAAAACAAAAACCCAGTTCCGTAAAAGCGGAAGGTACACTGGTAAAACATCGAAATTTAAGAAAGCCATCGTAACTCTTAAAGAAGGCGAAACAATTGACATTTTTGAAGAAGTATAGATTGAACAGGAATAGATAAATGGGAATTAAAAAATTAAAACCAATGACTCCGGGAACGCGCTTCAGAAGTGATTTTACTTTTGAAGAGATTACCAAAACCGAACCGGAAAAATCGTTAACTATTTCGCTTAAAAAATCCGGCGGCAGAAACAACCTCGGAAGAATTACCGCAAGGCACAGAGGCGGCGGTCATAAGCGTAAATACAGAATCATCGATTTTAAGCGCGATAAATTCGGTGTTCCGGCAAAAGTTTTTAGCATCGAGTACGATCCTAACAGATCGGCAAGAATTGCACTGCTTCATTATGCTGACGGCGAAAAACGTTATATAATAGCCCCGAACGGATTGAAGGTCGGTGATAAAGTTATGTCCGGTCCCGATGCCGAAATTTCTATCGGTAATGCTCTTCCGCTTAAAAATATGCCTCTCGGCAGTTTCATACACAACGTTGAACTGAAGCCGGGTAAACGCGGACAGTTGGGACGAAGCGCAGGCACTGCTATTCAGCTTATGGCTAAGGAAGGTAATTACGCTCAGCTTAAAATGCCTTCGGGCGAAGTAAGATTGGTAAGAATTGATTGCATGGCTACTTACGGACAGGTTGGAAATACCGAAAGAGAAAACATCAGCTTAGGTAAAGCAGGCAGGTCGCGTTGGCTTGGAAGAAGACCTCACGTAAGAGGTGTTGCAATGAACCCTGTCGATCATCCGATGGGCGGCGGCGAAGGCAAAACTTCGGGCGGCGGTCATCCTGTTTCGCCATGGGGTCAGAAAGCCAAAGGTTTGAAAACAAGAAAGAAGAAAAAAGAATCAAACAGATTTATCATTAAAAGACGTAAAAAGTAGAGTAAACTATGCCAAGATCAGTTAAAAAAGGACCTTATGTAAATTATAAATTGATGGCTAAAATAAAGCAGATGAATGATACCAGAAGTAAAAAAATTATTAAAACCTGGTCGCGTTCATCAACCATCACTCCCGATTTTGTAGGTCATACAATTGCGGTACATAACGGTAACAAAATGATTCCGGTATTCATTACCGAAAATATGGTTGGTCATAAATTAGGTGAATTTGCACCGACCAGGATTTTCAGAGGTCATCCCGGAACTAAAGCTGAAAAGGCAGCAAGAGCTAAATAATAAAAAGGTATTTTGAAGAATGGAAGCAAGAGCAGTACATAGGTTTTTAGGTTCATCACCTCGTAAAATGAGGTTGGTGGTAGATCTTATTAGAGGTTTGCCTGTAGATAAGGCAATGGAGATACTTCACTTTTCTCCGAAACATGCGTCGAGAGATGCCGAGAAAGTTTTGCGTTCGGCAGTAGCGAATTTTATGAACAGGGAAGAAACCACGCGTGTTGAGCCGGAAGACTTGTATGTTAAAGAAGCTTATGTTGATAACGGACCTACTCTTAAAAGAATTCGTCCGGCGCCTATGGGCAGAGCTTTCAGAATAAGAAAAAGATCATGTCATATTACAATTGTTGTAGATAGTAGAGATTAAATTCAGGAGGTTATTTTTTGGGACAGAAAACACATCCGATCGGCTTTAGAGTTGGTATTATAAGAGGTTGGGACTCTAACTGGTATGAGAGTAAGAGTTATGCACTGAAGATTAAGGAAGACGAAAAACTTCGTTCTTATATTCGTAACAGGTTAAAGAAAGCCGGTATTTCGAAGATAATTATTAACAGAACTTCGAAGAATATTATTCTTACTATTAATACTTCACGCCCGGGCGTTGTTATTGGTAAGAGCGGTAAAGAAATTACACAGTTGGAACAGGAATTAAAAGAGATTACTAAGAAAGATGTTAAGGTTCAGATATCCGAAATTAAACGACCAGAGTTGGATGCGTATTTAGTTGCTGAAAATATTGCTAATCAGTTGCGCGGAAGAGTTTCTTTCAGAAGAGCAATGAAGATGGCAATTACTGCCGCTATGAGAATGGGCGCACAGGGAATTAAGATTAAATGTTCGGGCAGACTGGGCGGCGCAGAAATGGCAAGATCGGAACAGTATAAAGAAGGACGTATTCCGCTGCATACAATTCGTGCCGATATTGATTATGCACTCGGAAGAGCCGAAACAATTTACGGATCGATTGGCATAAAAGTATGGATATGCCTCGGCGAAAAATTAGGTAAAAGAGTTACTGATTAAATCGTTAGGAGTTTTTAGCTATGTTAATGCCTAAAAGAGTAAAATACAGAAAATCGCAGCGCGGTAGAATGAAGGGCAAAGCTCAGCGCGGCAGTACGGTTGCCTTTGGAGAATTCGGACTTAAAG
>JAJRSV010000429.1 GCA_024278655.1 Bacteroidota bacterium
CTTGTAAGGAATGCGTACAACCAGTTCGATGAAAAAGATTTCGATATACTTTTTATCGAGAACGTGGGTAATCTTGTTTGTCCCGCCGCTTACGATTTGGGCGAGGATGAAAAAGTTGTAATAGTAAGCACAACCGAAGGCGACGACAAACCGCTTAAGTATCCGGCAATGTTCAGGAATGCTTCGGTGCTGATAATAAATAAGATTGATCTTATCCCTTATGTTAACTGTTCGCTCGATACATTAAGAAAAAATGCACTTGCAATAAATCCTGATCTTAAAATTTTTGAAACCTCGTGCACAACCGATGAGGGTATAAAGGATTGGTGTGACTGGCTCGAAGCGCAGATAATTAAATGAAAACCTCGCGTATCCATATTGCAATAAGGGGTGCGGTTCAAGGGGTTGGCTTCAGACCCTTTGTTTACAGGGTTGCACAGGAATTGCAATTAAACGGATACGTTCTTAACAACTCACTCGGTGTTTTTATAGAAGCCGAAAGTGATGAAACATCGTTAAGAAATTTTCTTAAAAGAATTGAAAACGAAAAACCGCCTCTCGCCGTTATTACAAGTCTCGAATATTCTTTTCTCGATCCCGTCAGTTACGAAAAGTTTGAAATTAAAGAAAGCGAAGATAACAAAGAAGTGTCGGCTTTTATTCTACCCGACATTGCAGTTTGTGATGACTGTTTAAATGAAATGTACAATCCTGATGACAGAAGATACCTTTACCCGTTTATCAACTGCACAAACTGCGGTCCCCGCTTTTCAATAATTGAATCACTTCCTTACGATCGCCCGAACACATCGATGAAAATTTTTGAGATGTGCGATGACTGCAGGAAAGAATACGATGACCCGATGAACAGAAGATTTCATGCTCAGCCGGTTGCATGTCCTGTTTGCGGTCCTCACCTTCAGCTTTGGGATGAAAACGGCAGCACACTTTCCGAACGGGAAGATGCACTTCATCAAGCGATTGAGTTGATTAAACAAGGAAAGATAATCGCACTCAAAGGGCTTGGCGGATTTCAACTGATTGTTGCTGCTGCAAACGATGACGCCGTTATGAATTTACGTAACAGGAAGCACCGCGAAGAAAAACCGTTCGCACTTATGTTCCCGGATTTGAATTCGATTAAAGAAGTCTGCGGGGTTTCGGAAGCGGAAGAACGGGTATTGAAATCACCCGAGTCGCCGATTGTATTGCTACGAACAAAGAAGAACAACGATAGTAAAATCAGCAGGTTTGTTGCGCCTTACAATCCTTACATCGGAGCGATGCTGCCTTACACCCCGCTTCATCATTTGCTGATGAAGGAACTGGACTTTCCCATTGTTGCAACAAGCGCAAACCTTTCGGAAGAACCGATTTGCATTGCTGAACAGGATGCACTCAAAAGATTAAAAGGCATTGCTGATTTTTATCTCGTTCACAACCGACCAATTGTACGCCATGTTGATGATTCAATCGTACGTGTTATAAAAAACAGAGAAATGGTAATGCGGCGTGCAAGGGGTTATGCACCCCTTCCCATACAGTTGAGCGAAAAGCAAAATAAAATTAACGATGAAAAAATTCTTGCCGTCGGCGGGCACTTAAAGAACACGATAGCGTTGAGAGTAAACAACAGTGTGTTTGTAAGTCAGCACATAGGCGATCTTTCTACGGAAGAAGCAAACAAAACTTTCCGCAAAGTGATAGAAGATTTTCAAACTCTATACGATGCTAATCATCCTGCAGTAGTAAGCGATTTACATCCCGAATACATTTCGACAAAATATGCGCAGTCAATATATAACAAAGTTGAGCAGGTACAGCATCACTACGCACACATTGCAGCTTGCAGACTGGAAAACCAGGTGGAAGGCAAAGCGTTAGGTGTTTCGTGGGACGGCACGGGCTACGGACTTGACGGAACTATTTGGGGCGGCGAGTTCTTTCTGACCGATGATTACGGTTATAAACACACCGGACAGTTCAAACAGTTTAAGCTGCCCGGCGGTGAAAAAGCCATTAAAGAACCGAGGCGTTCTGCTGCCGGAGTACTTTTTGAAATTGCCGGCGAATCATTCATTGAAGATTACGAAGATATTCTTTCAAAAATGTTTTCGGAAGAAGAGATTCGTTTAATAAAGAATATGCTGATAAAAAATATTAACTCGCCCCTTACTTCGAGTGCGGGAAGGTTGTTCGATGCAGTTTCTGCATTGTTAGGCATTCGCAGCAAATCGACTTACGAAGGACAGGCAGCGATGATGCTTGAATTCAAAGCAGATGAAAAAGAAACCGGCAGTTATAATTTTGATATTGAAAAAGATGAAATAATAAAAGTTGACTGGCAAAAAATCATAACCGGAATAATTGAAGATGTTCGAAGCGGTGTTGCTACAGAAATAATTTCCGGCAGATTCCATAGCACACTTGCAAATGTAATTCTTGAAGTTGCAGAAAGAATAGGTGAAGAAAAAGTAATATTAAGCGGGGGATGTTTTCAAAATGTATTACTTACGGAAAAAACGATTGACTTGTTGAGTGAAAACAACTATAAAGTGTACTGGCATCAGCGGATACCCCCGAACGACGGATGTATTTCGCTGGGACAAGCCGCTGCTTATATTTTTAATCAGGCGAACAAAGAACAA
>JAJRSV010000430.1 GCA_024278655.1 Bacteroidota bacterium
ATTAGGAGCGGCGCTTTCATCTATGGTTAGCAATCTTACCGCAAACAAACGAGGCAGCGAAGCCGTTGATGATATATTGAACGAAGCGGCTGATAAATGCCAGGAAATTAAAAACGCGCTCGTTAAAGCAGTTGATGATGATACAAACGCTTTCAATGCTTATATGGAAGCACGACGCCTGCCGAACAAAACCGAAGAGCAGAAGAAAGTTAGGGAAGAGGCGATGCAAAACGGACTTAAGCAGGCAGTACACGTTCCGCTGAACACGGCAAAGTTAAGTTATCATGCAATTGAAATTGCTGAAGTAGTTGCTAAAAACGGCAACCCGAATTCAATTACCGATGTTGGCGTAGGTGCGCAATCTGCTTACACAGGTGTTCTTGGTGGAATTTATAATGTGTTGATAAATCTTAAAGACATTAAAGATGAGAAGTTTAACGAAGAGATGAGAAAAACCTGCACCGAACTAAAAGCTAAAGCACAGACAAAGTTGAATGAAGTTTTCAGTTATGTTGAATCGAAACTGAATGGATGAATCTTGAAACCCGGCGGTACCGGACCACTCCGTGACCGAAGCCGATCAGTGTGCAGAAAATCAAGAACAGCTAATAAATAATAGACGAAAAATTTCTAATACACGATAATGATAGCAGCCGCCACGGTATGGACCGTGGCGGGCAGTTTAATTCAAAAACTTCTAAAATCGATAATCGGTGTTCTGAGATCAGATTGATTGACGAACAGGGAACGCTGATTTCAGATTTGCGAAGTTTAATTAGATTGGTTTTTAAATTTACTTACTTTACCGGAGCTTAATTATGAAATACTTTCTTTCACTCATTGCAATCTTATTTATCACTTCAATTTCTTTTCCGCAGGATGAAGCGCGGTTGCTTCGTTTTCCGGATATTCACAAAGATAAAATTGCTTTTGTTTATGCGGGCGATATCTGGGTGGTTAATTCTAACGGAGGAAATGCGAGGCGGTTAACTACTCACAAAGGAATGGAACTCTTTCCGAAATTTTCACCCGATGGAAAGTGGATTGCATTCTCCGCTGAATATTCAGGAAACAGACAGGTTTATATCATCAGCGTTGATGGCGGTGCACCGGTTCAGTTAACTTATTATAATGATGTCGGTCCGATGCCGCCGAGGGGCGGATACGATTACCGAGTACTGGACTGGACACCAGACGGAAAGAAAGTATTGTTCAGAGGCAACAGATTGCCTTGGGGTGCAAGGATGGGCAAGTACTTCACAGTATCAATCGATGGTGGATTGGAAACACCGCTTCAAATTCCGGAAGGAAGTGCGGCAATGTTTTCACCTGATGGTAATAAAATTGTTTATACCCCGATCGGAAGAGAGTGGCGGACATGGAAAAGATACCGCGGCGGAAGAGCGCAGGATGTTTGGATTTATGATTTAGTAAATAACACTTCCGAGCAAATTACTGATTATATCGGAACAGACAACCAGCCGGTGTGGGTGGGAAATAAAATTTATTTTGCTTCCGACAGAACCGGCACACTTAATCTTTATTCTTACGACCTTTCTACAAAAGAAACAAAGCAGGTTACAAACTTCGATGACTATGATGTGCTTTGGGTAAGTGCCGGACCGGAGCAGATAGTTTACGAAAACGGCGGCTACATTTACGAATACAATCCTTCAACGGGAAAGAACGAAAAAGTTTCAATTAAAGTTTACGGCGACTTCCCTTACACATTACCATACATTAAAAACGTAAAAGATAACATCGAAAATTTCGAAATATCACCAAGCGGCAAGCGCGCTTTGTTCGAAGCAAGAGGAGATATTTTTACTGTCCCTGCCGAACATGGCGAAACAATAAACATTACAAAAACATCGGGCATAAGAGAGATTGATCCTGTATGGTCTCCCGATGGGAAATGGATTGCTTACCTGAGCGACAGAACAGGCGAGTATGAAATATTCATCAAAGAGAGTGACGGAAGCGGAGAAGAAAAGCAGGTAACAAGTAACGGAAACATCTGGCGGTTTCAACCGCTCTGGTCACCTGACAGTAAAAAGCTTGCATTCTCTGATAAGAACCAAAAGCTTTATTACGTAGAGGTTGAATCGGGCAATGTAGTGGAAGTTGACCACAGCAGCTACAACGACATTCGCGATTATCAATGGTCACCCGACAGTAAATGGCTTACCTACTCAAAAGGAAGCGATAACCGTATGAGTTCCGTATGGGTTTATTCTCTTGATAAAAACAAAACAACGCAACTGACCAGCAATTTAACGGATGAGTATAACCCTGTGTTCGGAACAGGCGGAAAGTATCTGTATTTCCTTTCGAACAGGGACTTCAATCTTGAGTTCAGCGATTGGGAATTCAACTACATATATACAAAACCAACCCGGGTTTACGTTGCGGCTTTGAACGATAAAATCCCCGCTTTATTCAAACCGAAAAATGATGAAGAAGATGTTAATCAAAAAGATGAAAATGATAAAGAGGATAACAATGAAAAAGATATAAAAGTAAGTATTGACGAGCGTAATTTCGAAAACAGAATATCTGTTTTGCCGGGATCCGCGGGATATTACAGCAGGTTGCAGCCGGTAGAGAACGGCGTGCTTTATATCTTCAGAAACGATGAGGGTAGAAAGCTGAAAATGTATAATGTTAAAGATGAAGAGGAAAACACAATACTCGAAGGGATTAATAATTATGTGCTTTCGGCTGACGGGAAAAAGATTTTATATCAAAAGGGTGATGAATACGGAATTGTAAATGCACAGAAGAATCAGAAGAATCACGACGGTAAACTGAATCTTGATAATATGATAATGAAAATAGACCCGAAGGCGGAATGGCAGCAGATGTTTGTTGACGGCTGGCGTTTGATGCGCGATTGGTTTTATGATCCGAATATGCACGGAGTCGATTGGGAGAAGGTGCGCGAGAAGTATGAGCCGTGGGTAAAGTACATTGCTCATCCTGCTGACCTTGCTTATGTGTTCGGAGAATTAGGCGGGGAAGTTAGCTCAGGACACGTATATGTAAACTGGGGAGACGTACCTAAAGTCGATAGAATCGACGGCGGGTTGTTAGGTGCGGAGCTTGAAGCGGATGCTTCGGGTTATTACAAAATCAAAAAAATCTTTCCGGGCGAAAACTGGCATAAAGATTTTCGCTCTCCGTTAACCGAATATGGTGTGAATGTTAATGAAGGAGATTTTATTATTGCTATTGACGGTGAAGAAGTAACAACAAAAGATAATCCGTATAAATTTTTAGAAGGAAAAGCCGGTAAACAGGTTACACTTTTAATAAACGATAAGCCAAACAAAAAAGGTGCACACGAAGAAAGAATTATTCCGATTAAAAGGGAAACCAATGTTCGTTATTTAGACTGGGTGGAATCGAGAAGGAGAATTGTCGATTCGCTTTCGAACGGGCGTATCGGTTACATTCATATTCCTAACACTGCAGTAGCAGGGAACAGGGAACTGTTCAAATATTTTTATCCGCAGACCAATAAGGATGCGTTGATAATCGATGACCGTTACAACGGCGGCGGTTTTATTCCAGATAGAATGATTGAGTTGTTATCCCGTCCGCTGCTTAATTACTGGGTAAGGCGCGGTGTTGAACCGGAACCCACTCCCGGTTTTTCACATCAGGGACCAAAAGTGTGTTTGATTAACGGATTATCGAGTTCCGGCGGCGATGCATTTCCTTATTACTTCAGAGAGTTGGGATTAGGCAAGCTGATAGGCACAAGAACGTGGGGCGGATTGATCGGGCTTTCCGGCAACCCCGGTTTGATGGACGGCGGTTCGATAAGTATTCCGACATTCCGGTTCTTAACGAAGGATGGACACTGGGCTGTTGAGAACGAAGGTGTTGCACCCGACATTGAAGTAATCGACAGACCGGAACTCGTTGCTCAGGGTCACGACCCGACACTTGAGAAAGCAGTTGAAGTTTTGATGGAAGAACTACGGAAGAATCCGCCGAAGAAATTAGTGGTTCCGCCTCCGCCGGATGAATCGAAGAAATAAAAAAAAGAAATCCCCAATAGAAAATTTAACTGGAAAGGGTGATTACCTGAAAACTAAAATCGTTAATCGGTATTCTGAGATGAAAATGATTGACGAACAAGGAACGCTGATTTTAGATTTGCGAAGAAAAGAATTAGACCCGGGAGGTTATGGACTATTCCGTGGCAGAAGACAAAAGAATCGAGGTGCTGAAAATAGGGAACAGCTAATAAAAAGGTAATTAGAAAAATTTTAATATACGATAGTGATAGCAACCGCCACGGTATGGACCGTGGCTGGCAGTTTCACTCGGCGGTCACGGACCATTCCGTGACCGAACCGAACATTTTATCTGAATGAATAATTTTTCTTTGCGGCTTGTTCTCTTATCATTCTTATCATTGCAGCATCGAGTGTGTTATCCTGGTTTTCCGATAATTTTTTATCGATAAACTCTCTGCGTTTCTCGTTCAATTGATTTATCTTCTTCTGTATTTCTTCTCTTTCTTTTGTCTTTTTATCAACGTAAGCTTTTCTTTCTTCGATGCTCATATCTTTCATTACATCGGGGAGTTCGTTTTCTTTTAATTCACCAATTTTAACTTTGCCTTCTTTCTTTGCATCTACTAAATCCCACGAATCATTTCTGTATTGTCCGCTTGATTTTGTTACGTTTCTTTCCACTAATACTTCGGGAGCCATTTCTTCCGCATTCTTATCCTGCTCTTCCTGTCTGGTTTTATATTCATAACCAAGTGAACCGTAAGGGATGTATGTATCATTAAGCAGCTGACCGAGCAGGATAAGCTCATCATCGTAAGGAGTTGGAATGTGAACTATACGCTGGTCCTGGTTGATGTTCATATACTCGCCGTTTGCAAGCACGGCGCCGTCTTTCCACATTGTTTGGATGCCCTCGTTATAGTCGCCGCAGTAAATTGTATTTACAACAATATTTTTCTTAACTGCTTCACGGGTTGCAATTCTGTAATCAACACCGCCTTGTGTAAACGGTTCGTTGCCGGCAATAAAAATAACCTTAAATATTTCAGGGTCATCCGACCACTGAAGCTGATTAACAGCATCCATAATTACATTGCCGCAGTATTCGCTTCCGCCGTTGGTTCTCAATTTGAAAAGTTCGGCAGATATTTTATCAAGATCGGTTGTTAAAGGAACTACCTGTCTGATATATCCTGATGTAACACTTAAGTTATCATTCCCGTACGCATACAGAGCTACTTGCAGCGATATCGGTCTGCCGTCTTTTTCGGCTCGTCCTAATTCGTTTACAATTTTCCATAACTGGTTTTTTGCCTGATCGATTAATCCGTCCATACTGTTAGATGTATCGAGCAGGAGTGCGAGCTGCACAGAGTTGTTTTTGTTATCCGGGTTTGAGTTTGGAAATGATTTGTTTCCCTGGAAGGTGAACAATAACAGGAAACTTAACAGGGGAATGGCTAATCGTTTCATTTTTTACTCCGGTTTGTTGATGATAAAATCCGCATCGATGAATAAGCTTTGGTTTTTAACTTCTGGTTATCGTTAAAAGTTCCAATAAGTAATGAGGATGAATGAAGAAAGGTAAATTCCGTTTTGGTAAATGTTGCTGCGTTCGTACAAAAAAAATGGGAATTGTTTCCAATTCCCATTTTTAATAATCTATTTGTGTAAAAATACTAAGCTTTGTTTTCTTTGTTTTTTCCCTTCTGTCCTTTTTCAATATCCTTAATCTTAAAGTACAAAGCTATTGCCAGAAGTACTAAAACAAAAGTAGCAACTAAAAAGCCGTATCTTCTCTTATAATATTTATCCACTTCTTTATCGGCTAATGCAATTGCTTCTTCAACAAGCTTTTTCCCTTCGGCTGTTTTTGCTTTGACAGTATCGGCATCGAAGGTATGTACCAACGTTCTTGCTTCAATTAACCGCTGATGCGCATCCTTAAGAAGGAAGCCGATATCGATATCGTTCATTCCTTTGCGTGCCACTTCGGCAAGTTTTGAATTTGCTATGTTGTAAAGACTATCCAAATCAGTAAGATAAGTTTTTATCATTGCTGCAGATTCGTAACCTTTTTCGCCGGGGTCATGGCATTTAACACAGAATGCTTCTTTATTTGTACCGACGAACTTATCGCTGGTTTTCTGAACGGAATGATAACCGTGGCATTGTTCGCAGCCATGAAATCCGAGGTCTTCGAATGCTTTAGCCATACGGGTTTCCCTGAAGAAATCCATATTCTTAACATGACAATTACCGCATACAAAAGTAACAGAAGTTAATCCGGGAGGTGTTGCACCATGATTTCCGTGGCAATCGTTACAAGCCGGTGCGCCTATATCCTTTTGTTCTAACAATGCAATGCCATGAACACTTTCTGCATAAAGTTCGTATTGATTAGTAGGTATCTTATAATCTTTCATATAAACCGAGTTACTGTGGCAATGCCTGCAGGTTTGCGGAACATTTATCGGGTAAACCGTTGAACGAGGATCGCTTGCAGGCAGTATGCTGTGAGCTGTATGGCAGTTTATGCATGTAGCAACTTTCTTATCACCTTTTTTAAACTTCTCACCGTGCACACTCGTATAATATTGTTGAACCTGATCGGTCGGAAGTCCGGGATGGTAATCTCTCATATACTCGGGGTCTGAATGGCATCTTCCGCAAAATTCAGGTATCTCTTCACGAGACGGTACACCAACGAAACCATTTTCTTCGCTCATCGCGATGTCTTCATCGTCCGAAGTCGGATCACCGCCGTGGCATCCGGCACAGGAAAGACCCGACTGAAGATGGACATCATATTCCTGGAAACCTTCGGGCAAAATTTCCAGTTCCTGATGACAGCTGATACACTGATCATCAACAGGAACTGCCGATTGTGTTCCGGCTCTGGTTATACTCAAAGATAATAAAACAGGTATAACAAAAAGTGAAAAGATAAATAGTCGTACTAAAAGTTTCTGTTTAGTCATTAAGGCCTCACTTCTTTTGTATAATTGAAATTAAATAAGCGTATAAATTTTGCATTTCTTCTTTTGATAATTCGGGCCATTCGTTATTACGAATAAGCAAAAGGTCTTCCATCCGTGGAGCGTGATTCCACATCCTCTGAAGAATCTGAATTCGTGAATCGAATGGCTTTATCTTCGAAAGATCGGGACCCACACCGCCGTTTTCGTGGCAGCTTACGCAGCCCTTTTCTTCGAAAACCATTCTTCCTTTAACCGGATCGCCCGGCTCATCCTCGAAACCTATAAAATACAAATAGGCAATTAAATCTGCCATTTCATTTCCTTCGAACATCGGGTACTTAATTTTTTCTTCCTTCATATAATCTATCATCGCCGGACTATGATTCCACATCTGGGCTGCAATATCCGTTACACTTTCGTTTAAATCAAGCTCCGAAAGGTTTGGACCGGTCTTTTTACCTTCGCCGCCAACCGAATGGCAATTGACACATCCTTTTTTTCTGAATAGTTTTTTGCCGTTGGCAGGGTTGCCGGGCGACATACGAATATCGACACTTGTTAATGCCGATGCCTGACGGATGTAAGCAGAAATATCGTTTATCTCATCGCCTGATATTTCAGGATATTTTAGGTTCAACTCTTTCATTGTTTCCAGCATCGAAGGTCCGTGGTTCCACATTGCCTGCGCCATAAAAAGCGGCGATGAGTATTCACCCAAATCCGCAAAGTCGGGTGCAATATCTCCACCTTTGCCCGAAACTTTATGACAGTTAATACAGCCCTTTTCGGTTAACAGCTTCTTTCCGTTCGAAACACTTCCCGGCTCGCCAAGATATCTTAGATAATAAATGAAGTATATTAAATCGAGCATCTCTTTTCCCGTGAACGTGGGGCGCTCCATTTTTAGTTCGCGGAATTTACGGTTCATCTCGGGAATGTGATTCCAGATGATTGATGCCAACTCTAAAAAGCTTCCGTAATATTGATCCTTAGCCAAATCGGGAGCAACGGTGCCGCCGTAACCACCGATAGCATGACATTGAATGCAGCCCTTCTCCTCGAACACAATTCTTCCGTCTAACGGGTTCGAGGGTAATTTTAATTCCTGTGCCTGTGTTACAGAAACAATCAACAGGAAAAAGAATATTTTTGTTAAAATAAATTTCATTTAATTATTGAGCTACTCTTTTATATTGTTATTCTTTTTATGAAATCCTACAAACACATAAGTAAGAATTCCTGCCAAAGTAAAGAAAACAGGTATGGCAATAATACTAATACCAATCGATGCACCGGGCGCGTCGTTAAGATCGACGGATATTGAAATCAGGTTAAGAATCCATACGGCAATTCCGGCAACGAAAATCCAGATGAAAGAAATACTGGCTAACTGTGCCATATAGATTATTTTGTCGTGAAATTTTTTTTCTTCGCCGTTCATTTTAATACCTGAATATTTTTTTCAAACCTTCCTGTTTTATTATGTTTATTCGGTAGTGCCTGCAGGACCGGGTAAATAACTCTTAACCCGTTCCTCAACTTCTTTAATGCTTTCTTCTCTTCCTTCTTCTATTTCCCAAATGGAAATGATAGGGAAGAATTTAGAGAACAAAACATAGCCCAAAACAAACACCGCCAACGCACCTATGAATAACGACCACTCGGTTAATGATGGGAAATACATCCCTGTCGATAATTCCAGTCTGGGATTGGCAAGCGAGGGAATAACGATATTCAATCTCTCGAGCCACATTCCTATTACAACGGTAATCGATGCGAAAAGAATTCCCTTTATCGTCTTGAACTTTTTGAATGACAGTACAATTACCGGAATAATAAAATTACAAATTACCATTCCCCAGAAGAAGATGGCATAAGGTCCCGTCATCTTGTATAAAATCACATCCATCTCGTGCGGTTCGGCACCGAATATACCTGTTAAGTATTCCGAGAAAGTAAAGTAAAACCACAACAGCGACATAATTAAAAGCAATGTGCTTAGGTACCTGAAATGAATTAGCTTTAAATAATTCTCAAGATGGAAAAATTTTCTGAATGCTATCATAACAATCAGCAATGCTGCAATACCCGAGAAGATTGCACCTACAACAAAGTAAGGACCGAAAATTGTGCTGTGCCATCCAGGCTGGAGTGTCATCGAGAATATGTACGAAATTACAGTGTGAACCGAAACGGCAATAGGTATTACCATAACCATTAAAATATTAATTGCACGGTTCAATACCTTCTTTTGATGTTCGGTACCCTGCCATCCCCAGGAAAGGAAATCGTAAAACCATCTGAGCTTGCCGCCGCGGTCTCTCAGTTTGGCAATATCGGGAATCATCGGAAGATAAAGATAAACTGTGCTTGCCGTAAAGTAAGCTGTTATGCTCGTAACATCCCAAAGCAGGGGAGACTGAAGTCTGCCTGCAGTAAAGATGTTAAGTACTCTGTCCGGTCTTCCCAAATCTATTATAGGATGCAGACCACCTATCGCCAGCACAATAGCGGTTATTACTTCTGCCATACGTGTTATCGGTCGTCTCCATTCGGCTTTAGATAATCTTAAGATTGCAGAGATAAGAGTTCCTGCATGACTAATGCCGATGAAGAAAACAAAGTTCACAATATAAAATCCCCATGTTACCGGTTGGTTCATTCCCGTAACACCTAACCCGTAATAAACCTGCCGTATGTACATAAAAGCAGCAAACAGGATTATCATTAACAGCACACCGACGGTAATGTAGAATCCTTTGCCCGTTTCATAAATCGGACGGTACAGGGCTTCGTCAATATCTACTGTGGTTTTTTTCTTCTCTTCCATACTATTCCCTCTTCGAGAGATAAATTACTTTTGGTTCGGTACCAAGGTCTTCCAGTTCCTTAAATGCCCGCGGGCTGCGCGAAAGTTTATAAACTTTGCTTTCTTTATTTTCCAGATCGCCGAAGAAGATCGCATCTGCCGGGCAGCTTTCGGCACAGGCAGGCATGTATTCGCCGTCGTTTATCGGTCTGTCTTCGGCATCGGCATCTTCTTTAACATGCTGAAGCCGGTGTGCACAGAAGCTGCACTTTTCAACAACACCTTTCATTCTTAACGAAACATCCGGGTTCATACATGTTTTAAACTCATCCGCCCATTCCGGTTCGTACCAGTTAAACACTTTTGCAGTATACGGACACGCAGCCATGCAATAACGACAGCCGATGCATCGGTGATATATCTGCCCGACTAAACCTTCCGGATTAATGTAAGTTGCATGCACCGGGCAAACTTTAATGCAGGGCGGGTTGTCGCAATGGTAACACGGTTTCGGTATTCTTGTAACTTTTATGTTGGGATATTCACCTTCATAAATTGTCATCATATCCATCCAAAACATAACCCGGTTTTCTTCTGCCTGTTCGGGGCTAACGATAGCTACGTTGTTTTCCACCTTGCAGGCTGCCATACAGTCTCCGCATCCTGTACATTTATCAAGGTCTATTACCATTGCCCATTTAGGCATTGTTAAATCTCCTATAGTTTAAGTAGCACTCGAAATTTTCACTTTAGTTGCCTGAAGCGCCTGATTGCCGTTTATCATATCATACTTACTCTTCAGAATAGAATACGGGTTAACACCATATCCTTTTGCATATCTTCCGTAGGAGGTATGTCCCAATCCGAACGGAACCGCAACAACTTCTTTCATTATTCCGGGATTTAATCTTGCTCTTACTTTTATGCTTCCTATTGCCGATTCAACCCAAACGAATTGATCGTTTTCTATCTTGTATTCCTGTGCTGTTTCCGGATTTATTTCAGCCCAGGTGTTCCAATGTTCGTGAACCGTGTAACCGAACATTTCCTGCATCAACGGCTGGTTCGATGCCTGACCGTCGCGGTTGGTAAGCAGCTTGTAAGTAACTAAATACAACGGCATGCTTTCGTCAATCGGAACCGGTTCGTGATGCGGCAGAAATACTTTATCGCCTCTTGCCATTATGTTTAATGAATGAAGAACCTTTTCACGATTCTCGGGCGATTCGCCGCCGATTTTTTCAATCAGCTTGTTTATAACACGTTCGAAGTATTGAGAATAAAATTCAAACTTGCCCGAAGGAGTTTTGAAAATATCTTTGTAATCTTTTTTCGTTCGAATCGGGTTCCACCAGCCGCCTTGTTTTACCAGCAGCTCCCAGAACTCCTCGAATGAGTTGTATCTTCCTATCTGCCATCCGCGCTGCTGCAAATATTCCAGCCACGAACTCTTAACACCTTCCGTTATAATTGCGCCTTCGCCCGATGAGTAAAGTTTTTCGGTGCTGAAGCGTATCTCTTTTTCGTACGATTCGAAAGGTAATGCAGTAGCAACCGACTGACCGATTAAATTGCTCAGCTCCAAAATAACATCGGCAGTGTTTTTAGTGTTGTATAAAGGATCAATTATCGGCTGCTGAATTCCGACGTGGGCAAATCCAACCGAAGGTGTGTTATAGAACTCATCCCATTTTTCCAGGAATGTGTGATCGGGCAGAATCAAATCGGCATATTCGCTCGTTTCGGTAACGAACGGGTCGAAACTAACAACAAGCGGAATTTTCTTTAATGCCTCGCTAAAGTCGCGATGATTAATCGATTGAAAGAGCGGATTGCCTTTATAAAGGAACAGAACGCTTATCGGATAAGGTTTATCGTTTAAAACATTGTTAGTAAAAGCATCGATTGAAAAATCGGTTAGCGGATAATCCGTATCGGTCGATTTTGCAACGGGTGTTTGCCGGTTTCCTTTTGCAGCAATTTCATCTTCATTAACTTCGGGCAGATCGGCAAGCGGCGGATCATCAACAAAATAAACACCACCATCTTTTTCGAAGTTACCGAGCAAAGCATTCAAGCTGTAAACTGCCATCTGCGAAAAAGTACCGTTCGTATTATCAACAACACCCTCATCACCCAAAACAACTGCGGGTTTATTGTTTCCTAAATCCCGCGCTATCTGTAAAATCGTTTCGGCAGGTACGCCGGTTATTTTCGAAACCTGTTCGGGATAGTAGTTGCTGATAACGTTGCTCTTGAATCCCAAATGAGTCATACCTTTTTTATCAACCCAATCGTTGAAACCGAAAGAATATTTATTAACAAATTCTTTATCATAAAGTTCTTCTCTTATGAGTACATAAGCTATACCCAACGCCAGTGCGCCGTAAGTACCCGGTTTAACCGGCACCCACAAGTCGGCGTTTGCAGCGGTCAGACTCATTCGTGCATCAATCTGTATCAGCTTTGCTCTTCCTCCGCCGGTAAGCTCGCGCAAGTGACTGTAAATTTTTGTGTAGTAAACCGGAGAGTATCCTTCTTCGAGGAAATTAGAACCGAAGCTTAGAATATATTTTGTGTTCAGCAAATCGTAAGAGGGTATTTGGTCTAAGCCCTGCATTAACTTATAAGGAACAGTTTTGTTGCTTATTGAAGGCAACTTGAAATAATTCGGCGAGCCGAACGCTTTCATAAATTGCGAAATATGTTTGTCCATTAATCCCGGTTGGGCACTGCCGTTTATAAAAGCCACCTGGTTCGTCTTACCGGCATTGCGCAGCTCTTTCAGTTTACCGGAAATTATTTTTAATGCTTCTTCCCAGCCGACTTTTTCCCATTTGCCGCTTCCGGGTAATCCGATTCGTTTTACCGGTTCTTTAACTCTGTCGGGATTGAACAGAACCTCTAAAGCACTATGCCCTGAAGGACACATACCGCCACGGTTTACCGGATAATTAGGATTGCCTTTCAGATATACGGGAATACCATCGATCAATCTTATTTTAATTCCGCAGCCGGCAGGGCACTGACCGCAGATAGTGTTTTTCCATGTTTCAATACCGGGACCTTTTTTAGCCAGTTCGATCAATCGTTCGGGTACGTCTATAATTTCGTGGCAGCCGTAAGTTCCGACGGCAACAGCGCCGGTTGCACTGCCTAAAAGCTTCAGAAAATCTCGTCGCTTAATTTCCACTTATTGCTCCTGTATAAAAATAGTTTTCTTTCAACGATGACATGCTAAACAATCGTACGTTACTTTGTGTTCTTTATGACAATCAATACAGTTATCCATAGTTGGAAGCCACAGCGGATAGTCGGGAGGTTCCGTAAGTTCCGCTACGTTTCCGTGACAATTCGAACAATCAATTTCACCTATTGTAACATGTCTTCTGTGCGAAAAATAGACGTGGTCGGGAACCGAATAAATCTTTTCCCACGGTATCTGTTTACCTTCGTTAATATACTTTAATAGTTTTACCTCTTCGGGTGAATCGCCCATCGGTTCATCCGAATGGCAATCCTGACAAATTTCTATATTAGGTATTGTTGCTGCGGGCATAGTTTCAACATAAACGTGGCAATCCACGCAGGTTAATTCTGCTTCTTCTATGTGTATTTTATGATTGTATTGGATAGGTTGTGTTATCTTGCGGTTTGCTCCG
>JAJRSV010000431.1 GCA_024278655.1 Bacteroidota bacterium
GACGAGCGCACCGATTTTTGATTTTGGGCTTCTGCCGCCTTTTATAATTACAGAAATCTTTCCGTACTCATCGGTATAAAGCAACGCAATGCTGCTTGTGTCACCATAATCTATTTTTGTTAAAACTACGGCTTCCGATTTTACTATCTCACTCATTGAATAAAGTTATAAGGAAAATTGAAAACACCTTCTTCGGTAATTATACCGGTTATAAGATGAGCGGGAGTAACGTCGAATGCAGGAGTAAATGCATCGTAATGCGAAGGAGCTATTTGTTTTCCGTTGATGGTTAAAAGTTCCGACTTATCGCGGTACTCAATCTTTATCTCATCACCCGTTGCAATTGTTCTGTCTATTGTTGTAGAAGGTGCAGCGATGTAAAAAGGAATGTCGTGATGAAAACTTAACATTGCCAAATTATAAGTACCAATTTTATTTGCCGAGTCTCCGTTCAGTGCAATCCTGTCGGCGCCTGTAATAACCAAATCAATCTTTTTCTGTTTCATCAACACTGCTGCAGATGAATCGGTCTGCAATGCGAAAGGGATTCCGGATTTTTCCAGTTCGAAAGCTGTTAATCTCGAACCCTGCAAAAGCGGACGTGTTTCATCGGCATAAACAAAGCTGACCAGTCCTTTATCGTAAGCTGTTTTAATTATACCGAAAGCCGTACCGATTCCGCCAGTAGCAAACTTGCCGGTGTTGCAATGTGTAAGCACAACCGATTTGGTTTTGAAAATTGCCAATCCGTTCATGCCAATCTTTTCACAATATTCTTCATCTTTTTTGTGAATTTCCTTTGCTTTATTCAACAACACATCGTAAGCATTGGAATATTCATTCAACCCGTTAAACGTTTCTTTTACTTCTGCCATTACATTGAATAAATTAACGGCGGTCGGTCTTGTTTGTGAAAGACGCTGATATGCTTTTTCGAACTTACCTTTCACATCCTGCTTTTCGTTTTTAACGGCAAGCGCAAGTGCATAAGCCGCAGCAATGCCGATTAGCGGAGCTCCGCGTATTTCAAGCCGTTCGATAGCTTCGGCAATGCGTTCGTAGTTATCGGTTTCCACAAACACTTCTTCCAGCGGAAGACGCGTCTGGTCTGTAAAAACAAGCTTGTCGTTTTCGAACTTAACCGAGAAGTAATCAGTCTGTTTCATTGATGCGCGAGAGATTTAAAAATTCTCTGTATCTGTCTTGTATTGTTAAATAGGAAAGTTCTTCAAGTCCTTTTGTGCTGAACTGTTCAACACAGAACGAAGCCATTGCACTTCCGTAAATAACAGCACACTTAAGATTGTTGGGCGATAGATCACGTGTCTTAAATAAATATCCGATGAATCCTCCCGCAAAAGAATCGCCTGCTCCTGTAGGATCGTAAATCATTTCCAAAGGATACGCAGGAGCGGAAAAGATTGTGTCGTCTGTAAACAACATTGCGCCGTGCTCGCCTTTTTTAATTATCAGAGTTTCCGGTCCCATCTCTCTTATTTTCTTCGATGCTTTTATAAGGTTCGGTTCGTGTGCAAGCAGCCGTGCTTCGGAATCATTTATAATTAAAACGTGTACTCTCTTCAATAATTCTTTTAATTTATCGAGCTTGCCTTCAATCCAGTAGTTCATCGTGTCACACACAATGTATTGCGGATTTTCCATCTGGTCTAAAACTTTTATCTGAAGTTCAGGATCGATATTCCCCAGGCAAACGTATTTCGATTTTTTGAACTTATCCGGAATTACGGGATCAAATTTTTCGAACACATTTAAGTCGGTTACCAATGTATCACGCACATTCAAATCGTAATGATATTTACCCGTCCATCTGAACGTTTTACCACCTTCAATAATCTGTAATCCTTCCAAATCGACGGAATGATTTTCCAACATAGACATATATTCCTTCGGGAAGTCGCTGCCAACAACACCCACCAAATTAACCGGACCGGAAAAGTAACTTGCTGCAAGCGATATGTATGTGGCGGAACCGCCTAATGCATCTTCAATTTTATCGAAGGGAGTAATTACTGTATCTAAACCGAGGGAACCTACGACTAATAATCCCAAAATGTGCTCCTGTAAATAGTAAGATTAATTGAATTGTAAAAATAAGTAAAAGCGAAATTAAAGCACAATCTTACGGGAATGAATGTTCTTGGTTCTTGGTGCTAGGTTCGTGGTTCTTGGTTAATAAGGTATTCAATATTCTTCCATACAAACAGTCATTGGTCATTTGTCAATGGTCATTTGTAGTCATTCATTGTCATTTATTGAGGTTTGAGTACATTCAGTCGTTGAACATTTAAGGAATCTTATAATTTTATTCTTTTATCTTTTTACTTTACTCTTTAGTCTTGAGAACAGCGCAGGCGGGGATGAACACAATGTAGGCGTTTGTCGAACATTCTGTTCGACTTACAATTCGATTTCAACAAAATTTAAAAAGCTTCTTTCATTCAGAAAATACTCTTCGATTAAATCTACGGCTTTGCGCTGACCATCCCATGCGAGCTGCTTTTTTGCATCCGAAGATTTGCACCATTTGTATTCGCTGTGCTCTTTGCTTATATGAACACGCACATTAGCGCTAACCTTTATTGCAAATACCGGCACCAAACAAATTGAATCACTTTCGTGTGAGTAAAATGAGTTCACTCTCGGTGCAACCCATATTTGTTCGGGCACTAATCCGGTTTCTTCTTTCAATTCTCTTACAGCGGTTTCGTAAGCTTTTTCACCTTCCTTTATCTTGCCCGAAACCATCTGCCACACGGAAGGATATATTTCACCTTCAGCCCGCTTCAAAAGAAGAAACTCGATCCCATCTTCAGTTTCTCTGAAAATATGTGCTTCGATTAAATTTGAAATAATTTTCACAATAGCTCCTGCCTAATTGTCTGTCTGAATGATTGTATGCATAGATAGATAAAAATTGCAAGATTACAAGATTACAAGATTGCAAGATTATAATCTACAAATATGAAACGTCAAATGTTAAGCCACGAACTACGAACCCAGCACCTCGAACACTCCTAACAACAAATGACAACAAATGACCATCAATGACAAATGACGGACTGATTGAATAGTAAAAGTAACTTAACCTTCGTTTTATCTTTGTTATTTGGTTGACGGCTATGCCGCGCTAAGGTTGTATGAATGAATGGCATATAACAAATAGAAAAACACTCATTCAATCATTCATCTATTCATCCCACCCTCCGAAGCTTTAGCGAAGGAGGGCATTCATTTAAAAATACGCTCTCGCTTCGGCACGGGCGGTATGGACAACTCTTCCCTGTCCCTGCCACCTGCCATCGTAACTTAAAGTCGTCTGCAGAAACGATGCAATTCTGTAATCGAAATTTAACCTCCAGAAATAATTTTTACCTAACTGGTTTCCGTTAGTTAACTCGAACGGGATGAAATTTGCGGTAGTGTTTGCTATCAACTCGCTTCGTTCCAGTTCTATGCGCAGCCGCCCTTTTCCGGTGAATGACAAATTAAATCTGAGCGACTGCGAATTAAAATCTATCACCGTGGGCTTTTCGGGGAACGTGTCTTCACTCTTTCCCACTTTAATCTTAAAGCCGACTTCGAGCGTACGCATCGGTCTGTAAGAAAA
This sequence comes from Bacteroidota bacterium, assembly GCA_024278655.1. GTDB lineage: Bacteria > Bacteroidota > Ignavibacteria > Ignavibacteriales > Ignavibacteriaceae > BMS3ABIN03. Next base: position 3,629 of record JAJRSV010000431.1, read on the forward strand.
ATCGGATACGACGCTGTTCTCCGATATGTTTCTGTTTCTTGTTGATGTTTCAGGTGCCGATACATTATCAATTCTATTAATTATGTCGGTCTGATTTCTTACTTCCTTAATCATTTTAAATCTTATTCTTACACTTCGCTCCCTGTTAAAACCGCGCTCAACTCCACTGTTGAATTCGCTCATCTTGTGGTTCTGCTCATACCTGAACCTGAACGATAACTCGGAACTGTTTTCATTAACAAAAATATCCTGCCTGAAAAAATTTGAACCTCTTATCGTTTTTCCTTCCTGCTGGAACGCACTCAATTTCAACAGGTAAATTTTCGAAAAATCCTCTTCTCTTGTATTCTCTTCAATACGCCAGGACGTTTCAGCCGAAAGATATTTTAATATGGCTCCCCATACTGTTTTCCTGCTAAAGATATCACCGAATTTTATCTTCCATCTCGTGTTTGTTTTCAAATCGATTACGGGAAAGAGTTCATCGGTGGGAATTGTAACCAGAACAAAATCACCGTCGAATAAAGTCGGTTCGAATTCGTTTTCATCAGGAATACCGTTGCCGTTCAAATCTCCGAGATAAATATAGTTGCCTGTTCCCTGCGCGACTCTTATAAAAACTTTTTCAAGCCGTGCAGACATTTTAGTCGAAACTTCGTAAAACAAATCGCCTTTAAGTATCCGCTCCCAGAACTTAAACTTCGACTGCGACCTTACAAGGATTGTCTGATTATTGAGTGCGCCTTTTTGTTTGAACGGGTCGGTAAAAATCTTATCCCTGAAAGTTAGATTGAACACCGTGTTGAATTCTTTGATTCCGTTATAGGTAAGTTCAAAATAGTTTGTGGTCGAACGCGCCTGCTTAAGCATCTTACCATCGAGCGGAAGGTAATCATCGCGCAGCGAATACTTTGCCGCAATCTTTAAGCCGTTTAGTTTAATAATCTCAAGGTAAGGATTAACTTCGAGGTATTTCAAACTGCTCGAAAGCAGAGAATCTTTTTTGCTTTTGTTTTCCTGTTTATCTTCCGCAATAAATTCAACGCCGGGTTTAAATTTCCAGAAAACGAAATAGCCGTTACCCTGCTGCCGCAGCCAGTTTGAAACGATGCTCTTGTTTTCCGATTCCACATAATCAAGATTATAATTGATGTTGTAAGTCTGGTTGTTACCGATACGCAACACATTATTAAAGCGGTTCGATTTTAACGCTCCCTTTCTTAAAAATCCTGCCGAGGTTACTAACCCTACTTCCTTTACAGGCATCAGAGTTAACTTTACTTCTCTCAGCGATTCGTCTTCCTTCTTTGCAGTTTGCTGTATGTTGTAGTAGCGATTAAACTCAACTTCGTTTATTCTGTCGAGTGTTGTAAAGCGGTCTTTTATAAAGCGGTCTTTATACGATAAACCAATTTTACCGAGACTCAACGAGCCGAGTTTTATTTCGGAAGGTCTGATATTTAAAAGAAGATTAGCTGCATAACCGAAGTTATCACCGTCGTCAACACCGGAGAACTTGTTTGCATCGAAGATGCTGCCCGCGTATTCCAGACTTACTGATACATTATCAAACGGTTTTACATTAACGAACAGGTTTCCCATTTCGGTTTGCTGCGGCATTGGTAAAAATATAATAGGAAGATAGCTCCCCTCACCTATTCCGACAAACAGAAAATTACCGATTGCTTCGCGGCTGTAATCGCCTTTGCCTTCGCCCACGTAACTGAACGATACGTTATAAATTGCAGTCGAGTCGCCCGGATTATAAACGTAATAAGTAAACGGCTCGTTGTTAATTACAGTATCGACGGCTGAATAAATCCCGCGCCTGTTGCCCAACGAATCTTCTTCGGCTAAAGACACACCCGGCTTTACAGCTTTAAGCCGGTCATCACCGGCTTCCGATAATATTCTTTTATCCTCATCCGAAAGTGAAATGTCTATCGGCGAATCTTTATTATCACCTTCTTTCAGGTACTGAAATCCAACCTCAAGTTTATCGTTAAAGAATTTCGAGTTTATTCCGGCACCTAAAAAGTTCCGGGCAAATTGCCTGTCGGTGTATTCAAAGTCAACGCTTATTCTGCTTGCAGAGCTTATCAAACGTTTGGGAGTGAAAGTAATTGTAGCATTTGCATACTCGATTGTATAATCGTTATTTTCACCGCGCACCATTTCTATTCCGTCTAAATAAACACGTTCGGTTCCTGCAATAACAATTATATTCTTCTCGCCGTTTTTACCTGTTAAATTATATGGTCCCTGCACACCGTCCGTTCCGAAGAACTGGTTTGTAGTAAACTTACTCCTCGAGCTGGCAATAGAAAAGTAAGCTTTATGGTCTTCAATCATAAACTGCCCCATTAACCCTTGCAGCTTACGGTTGATAACACCAAACTCTCCGTTACGGTTCTGGAGCAGATAATCGCCGAAGTTACCTATTGCATTCGGATGTTTGATTTGGATGAAGACCCTGTCAAGTTCTTCCAGCCGTTCCGTATTGCCTTCGGGTTGAATGGGAGTGTTTTCATCGGTGAGTGCGGCAACAATTTCAATGTTATCCGACAGCTTGCCCGAAAGCTGCAAGCGCAGTCCGCTGTTGAGCGTAAAGTCTTTTGTGGTTCCAACGGTGAAGCCCCTTATAAGCGTTCCGCTCTTCTGAATACCGGGACCGAAAATGGCATCGGGAGTTAAGCCGCCGCCTTCAATTTCCGAAATTCTTACCGTGTCGCCCAACTCTTCTTTATACCTAACCACCAGCGATCGTCGTTTGTATTGCTTACGCAGCGAGAGCTTTACCGTTTGATACGTAACATAAAGAGTATCGAAAATTGAATACGGAAGCGAGTCGGATAGAGTAAACGTTGCTGTTGAATAGCTGATATTATAATCGGCAAACCTTTTCAGCACAGAGTCACGAAGCACGATGCGTTCCGTGAAGGGAATAATCGAAACGCTCGAAATGTTGTATTTATTTTCGAAGTTAATCGGAATGGTATCGGTTACCGTTACGGTATTATAACCAGTTTGCGCATAAGCAACCGAACCAAGTAAAACGAACCATATTATTAATCTCAAGTAATCAACCGACTTCAAACGAAGAATTTGTTTTATGAGTTTAAAATCTAAATTTAAGCAACACTTTTATCAAGTCCATTAAAAAAGTAATGTAAAAAAGCGGTATAAAGGAAAAGGTTGGCGAGAGGGTTGGATATTTTGGTTAATTGTTTATTTCTTAAATGTAATTGTAATATTCGTGTTGATTGGAGTGAATACAAAGCTATTATTTCGACAATGGTTAAATATAAAACTCACTAAAGCTACAGGGAAACAATTATATGCTAATAATAGTTAATCGATTATTATGTTTAATTCCATAATTTATTCTATTTATATTTAGTTTTCTTTTCAAATAGAGTAAACTGAGGTGGGCTAAAATCTTTAATGTTAATGTTGTCTAGTGTCCCCCAAATTTCATCAAGATGCTCGGTATATTTATAATCATTTTTAAATCTATCAATTCGGTCAACATCACGGAGGTCATTCAATCTTTTCAAACAATAATTAAAATATAAATCATCTTTCTCAACACTTATCGAATTTCTGCTTAGTTGTCTAGCAACAACATTAGTGGTTGCTGTTCCAGAGAATGGGTCAAATACAAAATCACCAGGTTTAGATGATGATAAAATAATACGGAGTAAAAGTTTAATAGGTGACTGCTGATTGTGCAATCTATCACCATTCGGAAGTCGTAATGGCTCTTCACCAGCAAAATAACCGGA
>JAJRSV010000432.1 GCA_024278655.1 Bacteroidota bacterium
CGACGAGTACGGAAAGATATCTGTAATTATAAAAGGCGGCAGAAGCCCGAAGTCGAAAATCGGTGCGCTCGTCGATCCGCTTAATCATATTCATATAGTTTTCTACAAAAAAGAATCGCGTGATGTTCAGCTTCTTTCGAGTGCCGATTTAATTTCGCACTGGCCCAACATCAAGCAGGATTTGAACTCTCTTAAATACGCTTACGCAGTAATCGAACTTATTAAAACACTTTCTCCGGAGAGCGAACCGAATAAGAAAATATTCAAAGGATTGGTAAGAATATTATCGTTATTCGATTCTGCAAAAGAAAATCCCGGAATACTTTTCGGAAGGTTCGCGTTCTTCTTTCTTAAAGAAATCGGTTACGAAGTGCAGCTTGAAAAATGCTATGTGTGCGGCAAAACCGACCTTAAAGGCAAAACGCTCGGTTATAACTACGAAAGGGGTCTGCTTTGTGACATTTGCAGAAAAGATAACATTGACAATTACACAATTAATTCGGAACTTTTCAATTATCTATTTTGTCTAATAAATAATGTGCAGATAAGTTCTTCAAACGAGAAGCTTATCAGGGAAACCAACGGTTTTATTGAATCGTATTTAAAATTTCATATTAACGATTTTAAGGGTATCCGGTCGTTAAAGTCCTTTTAAATTTTTAAATTGAGCTTATTAAATTATCTTTTATAACGGAGGTTACGGAATGAAATACAAAGGAATAATCAGTGCGTTAATTTTGCTTGGTATTGGAATATTATTCGGTGCGTTACTTGTTTCGGGTTTTGGATTGGTAAGACCCGGATATGCCGACATTAAATTGGGAGCCGACAATCCGCCGGTAAACATCGATGCCGAATCATCTTCATTCGGTCAGGCATTCATCGAAACGGCAGAAAAAGTAACACCGACAATTGTTCAGATAGTAGTTGTTTCCGAAAGAGAAAATCCTCACGAAGAATTTTTCTTCTTTCCTTTTAAAGACATGCCTAAAGAACAAAAAGGTTCCGGCAGCGGAATCATTATCTCGAAAGACGGTTACATAATTACAAACAATCACGTAGTTGAAAACGCTACCAAAGTTACAGTGGGACTATCGGACAAAAGAAAGTTTGAAGCAAAGGTGATTGGTACCGATCCGCTCACGGACCTTGCAGTAATTAAAATCGATGCAGACGATCTTCCGGTTGCTTACCTTGGAGATTCGGATAAGCTTAAAGTCGGGCAATGGGTAATGGCAATCGGTAACCCGTTATCGCTTGCTTCCACTGTTACGGCAGGAATTGTAAGTGCCATAGGCAGAGGGCAGTTGGGTTTGATTCGCGACAGTTACGGAGTTGAAAACTTCATCCAGACCGATGCTGCAATTAACCCGGGTAACAGCGGCGGTGCGCTTGTAGATTTAACAGGTGCCGTTGTCGGCGTTAACTCTGCAATAGCAACTTCCGGAACGGGAACTTATATCGGTTACGGTTTTGCTATTCCGATAAATCTTGCCAAAGCCGTTGCAAAGGATTTGATTGCAAACGGTAAAATTGACAGAGGTTACATCGGAATTAACATTAGCGAAGTTGACGATGCAATTGCCAAGTCGATAGGTTTGGACAAACCGAAAGGAATCATAATTCAGGGAGTGCTTGAAAACAGTGCCGCCGAAGAAGCCGGATTAAAAGAAGGCGATGTTATTCTTGAAGTTGACGGAAGAGAAGTTAATGCCCCGAATCAGTTGCAGAGCTATGTTGCAGCCCAAACAGCAGGAACAACAATTACTCTGAAGATTTACAGGGACGGTGAAGTAATCGAGAAGAAAGTCACCTTAAAACCACGCGACGCCGATGCCGAAACTAAGCCTGTTAACGAGGAGAAGGATAAAGAATCGGAACACAAAAAGAATATTACATCGATGCGTTTCGATGATCTCGGTTTGAAAGTGAAAAACCTTTCCGAGAAAGAAATGGAGCAGTTCGGTGTTGATCATGGTATTTTAATTACGGAAGTTGAACGCTTCAGTGTAGCCGAAGATCAGAAGTTGTTCGCCGGACTCGTAATACTGGAAGCCGACAAAGAAAAAATTGACGACGTTCAGGAGTTCAGCGATCTGGTTGAGAGCAAACGCGGCTCTGCATTGCTGCTTAAGGTTGTCGATTCGAAAGGCAACACGCGCTTTGTAGGTTTGGAGATACCGGAAAAGGAAAAGTAAATCCACGTGCACATCATTAACATTAAACGCCCGAATGTTCGGGCGTTTTTTTATATTTGCACTTAACTATTAAACATTATTTTTATGATAAGATTTTTAACCGCAGGCGAATCACACGGCAAAGCACTTGCAGCCATTATTGAAGGATTTCCTTCCAATCTTTCTGTTACAAAAGAGTACTTCGATTTTCATCTTAAAAGAAGGCAGATGGGTTACGGCAGGGGCGGCAGGATGAAAATCGAATCGGATGAAGTGGAAATTTTATCCGGCATAAGGAACGGTAAAACTCTCGGCTCGCCGGTTTCAATCTTAATACGTAATAAAGATTGGGAAAACTGGAAAGATGAAATGGGCACGGAACCGTCTGCTGATAAACCCGGAAAAGTTTCAGTGCCTCGTCCCGGTCATGCCGATTTGGTTGGAGTATCAAAATATAATTTTGATGATATCCGTAACTCTATCGAAAGGTCGAGTGCAAGGGAAACTGCAGCAAGGGTAGCGGCAGGAACTTTGGCGAGAAAGTTTTTGGAACAGTTCGGAATATTCGTTGGTAGCTTTGTGGAAAGTATCGGCGGTGTTTACCCGAAAGAAAATTTTTTCGATAATCTGATAGCCAACAAAGTAAGTTCGAAGTTTAATGCGTGGACGCTTTCGAAAAAAGCGGATAAAAGTGATGTGCGTGTTTTAGACGAAGATCATCGGAAAAGAATCATAAGAAAAATTAAGCTTACAAAGAAGAACGGCGATACACTCGGCGGAACTTTTGTTGTTGCCGCAACCGGTGTTCCCGTTGGATTGGGGAGTTTTGTTCATTACGACAGACGGCTCGATGCCGATATTGCTTCTGCGATGGTTTCTATTAATGCAGTTAAAGCCGTTGAGATTGGAAACGGTTTTGCCGGTGCAGAAATGTTCGGTTCGAATGTGCACGATGAAATTATTAAACGGGGTGAGAATTTTATTCGTCGTACAAACAGAGCCGGCGGAGTGGAAGGCGGAACCTCTACCGGAATGCCGGTAATAGTCCGCGCTGCAATGAAGCCGATTGCAACACTAATGAGTCCTGTTCAGAGTGTTGATCTTAAAAATATGAGGAGAACAGATGCAAGACGCGAAAGAAGCGACTTTGTTGCGGTTCCTGCCTGTGCGGTAATTGCCGAAAGCATGCTTGCCTGGGTTATTGCAAAGCATTTTCTCATTAAGTTCGGCGGTGATTCTATTGAGGAGACAACGGATAACTATATGAACTATCAAAAGAAATTATTTAAACGGATTAAAAAGAATTTTAGTAAGTAAAGAATGATTAAAATAAAAAAGTTTACGTTCAACCCTTTTTCGGAAAATACATATATCGTCTGGGATGAGGAATCGAAAGAAGCTGCGGTGGTTGACCCCGGAATGTTTGATGAATTGGAACAAAATGAGTTCGATAAGTTTATCAAAGAAAATTCGATTAAACTTAAACACATAATAAATACACACTGCCACATCGATCATATACTCGGATGCAAGTTTGTTAAGGATAATTACTCCGTTGATTATTAC
>JAJRSV010000433.1 GCA_024278655.1 Bacteroidota bacterium
AAAAGCCATGGCTTGCCATTGACCGTTCTTAAAGTTTCATAAACCGCGTCTCCATATAAAAACCCATGATCATATACAGAAATGTGGGCTTTTTGGGAGTCTGTGATTTTCCCGTTAAAGATGATATACATTTTTATTCTTTATGTTGCATCATGGCGAAGCAAATCTGCTATCGTTCATCTTCGGCATAAACATGTTCGTAATCGGATTTACTGTAGTCGTGAATCTCATCTGCTTTAAAAAATCTTTCTACTTCTTTTTTAGCATTCTCCGTGCTATCCGATGCGTGAACCACGTTACATGAAACGCTCATAGCCAAATCTCCACGGATTGATCCCGCTTCAGCTTCACGCGCTTTAGTAATTCCGCAAAGAAGTCTGACCGCGTTAACAACCTCAAGCCCTTCAAAACATACGGCAATTATAGGAGAACTTTTCATAAACTTAACCAAACTCGGGAAGAAAGATTTATCGGCAAGATGAGAATAATGCTGTTTAAGAAGATCATCATCCAGTCCCATCATTTTAATTCCAACCATTTTAATTCCTTTTCGTTCAAAGCGACTGATTATTTCCCCGGTCAATCCGCGCTGAATAGCATCGGGCTTTATGAGTACAAGTGTTTTTTCATTTACTCCATCAAAATTCATAATTTTTTATTGTTAGTAATATTTGAAGTATTTAAAAAAATCCATCCGGTATTGTACGGGATTTTAATAGGTCCGACCACCTAAAATTTTTATAAACTTAAATTTATTGCTTGCATAAAACAAAAACGCAACTTGAAATTGGCCAAAAATTTGATTTTGCGTATTTTTGGCTTGCACGGAAGAAAAAACAATATTTAATAAACTCAAACAGGTCCGACCTATTTATTCCATTGGCTCACCTGCGCCATATTTAAATTCATGATAATCATTCGAAAGGGTCACGCCAAGGTACAAGCCGTAAACCGCGACAACCCCAAAAATAAGTACAACTCCATATGAATTACCTGTATTTTTCCAAAGCCAGTTGTTAAGAAAAAACAGAACAGAAAATTCGATAATTCGGGTTATTACGAGAATGATTGCTTTATTTATCATGGTTCTTGTGTTATTGGATATTAGAATTAATGGCCTCTGGCTTTATTAACCAGTCTTTTAGCACCACCTTCAACTTTCGCGGCTATATTTCTAACTTGAATTCTTCCGGAATTCAGCAACCTCCTAACTTTTGATTGATCAATCCCTCTTCTGCGAGCCAATTCTCTAACGTCAGGGTCACCCCAGTTTTCAGCATAAACCTGAAGCTCTGTTTTCCCTCTTTCTTGCGCATAGGCAAGTTCTCCATCAAGTCTTCTTTGACGTTTAAGTCTATTAACGCGGCTCTCAATCATAATATCAAGGGCCTCTCTGTGACGATCGGTAAATAAAAGTTTTTTTCCAACATAACCGGTGCCTTTAACGACCCCTCCAGCTCCTTTAGCAATATACCTGGTTTGTTCAACAGGATTCATTCCGGCAAAATACCATGCGAGTCCACTAACAAGACCCGCTTTTTGAAAATAATGTGCCGCTATTCTAATTTTATCCCCGTGCTCAACAAATGAATCCGCTCTTTGCATCATACGCATTTGTAACATCGAACGTTCCGTGTTCGCAAAATGTAAAGCATCGTTCGCGACCCTCATTCTTTTTTGTGCATTCCAAACGGTCGTTTCGGCTTCTAAAAGTTCATCATTGGCATGGGCGATATCTTTTCGCCAGCCGTATTGTTTAAGTGCTTTTTCGCTTTCCATTTTGCTCCTTGTTTGTTCGACCTTTTTTAAATTTTTAACGATTTGCTCATGCTTTTTCTTTTTTGCAAAATATGTTTCAAGAATTTCGCGATGCTGAGCGTTAGCAATTTTTTTCCCTTTGTTCGTTTCCGCAAGTTTTGCCAATCGAGCAAATTCTTTTGCCCCGATTTCTTTTTTAAGTGCTTCGTATTTGCGCTCAGCCAATGCAAACTCTGTAGAAGATGACACCTCAAGTCTTTTAAAATCACGATGTTTATCAAGAACACTCATATATTTTATGCGCGTCCAATTTGCACCATGTCTATATGTTTCATAAGCTTCGCGTAAACCACTAAGCTTTTCAACCTTCACCATTTCGGCGATTTTCATGGCTTCCATAGCCGCTTCCCGTTCTTTTTCGGCATTTTTTACGGCATCAAATGATCGCTCATATCTCCGAATCACTTGCGGTGAAACTCCAAGCTTGGTTCGCAAAAATACACTCATTTTTTTGAATGTTTCTTTTGTTCTAAGCCATCCGCGTCCGAAAAACCCTTTCGGGATTTTTAAAGCCCCGCCAGTCTTTAATATATGTCGTTCAAACATCTTAATATAGTCAACACCCCCTGCACCTCCTTTTAAAAGATCGCGAAGATGATCCAGTTCTCGCGCATGCGCCGCCGTTGCACTTCTTCGTACTCCGGCGATATCATCAATTCCATTAATACCGTATTTGCTCATTAATCGTGCCTGTTCATAAGCCTTGGCCGTAATTGTGGCTTCAACAGCTTCTTCGGCTTGATGAGCCTTGTTTAAAGCAAGCGCGCCTCGTCCGAACATTCGTTGAATTAATGAAGTATCACGAACCACGGCAACTTTCTTCATCTCACCCAATCCTTTACCGACCTCTACCGATCTTCTGGCCATTCTAAGCCCTCCAAGCCCTGCACGAAGACCAAGTCCTAGTCCTCCTATAACTATCGCCGCATCAGCAACCAAACCGATACAACCAAACCCCGCGTACATTATTCGCTCTTTTGTACTTAAATTTCTTCCGGATAAACTTTGTCCGGAAATCGCACCTTTAAAATCTAAAATTGTACCGGCAACCGGAACAAAACCGGCCGCTGCTTCGCCAAGATCCCACATAACTTCACGTGCTTTCGATTTACCCGTTGCCAGTTGTGAAAGTTCCAGACCTATGATGATCGCTGGCAATCCGTATCTTTTGGCGTAATATTTGCCTTTGCTCGGAGCAACTTTCTCACGGATATCCTTAAGCTTATCCATAATTTGCTTTCTTTCCTTTGTTCCTTTTAATATTTCCATTTTCGTATCGAATTTTTCACTGAAAGGTGCTCGAATATTTTTATCAATTGTCTCGGCAAGCGCTGAAAATCTGGTTCGCGTGAAATCCTGCATATTTTTAAGATCAACGGCCCGCTCACCATAAGCTGCAATAAGCTGTGCTCCGTTCATCTTTTTAATTTGAGCAATACTGATTTTCGTATCCGGAACAAGAGATCTTAACGTTTGATCGGAAAGGTGCGGCATTTCACTCACTTTTGTCTTCCAAAAAGATTGGCCGAGAGTTTTTTGAACGGTTTCAATATGTTTACCGGCATTCATCAAACCTTTCGCCTTATCACTCATAAGTTTTGTGGCCCTCATCACAAGGGCATGATAGCGTCCTAAAATCCGATCATGGTGATACATTGATTCCGCCGTAATATTAAGTCCTTTATTGTCATCCCAAAAATGCCTGCTACTTTTAAAATCTTTGGCGTCTTCAAACAAATCAGCTACTTTGGAAGTTTTTCCGGCAGCCTTTCCGCCTTTTGCCATACGTTCAACTTCGTCAATATCATGAACAATTTCACCCAATCCCCATCTACGGGCATTCCGTTTAAACTGCCAGTCGGCAAAATTTTGAAGTCTTCTAAAATGATATTCCTGAACTGTTCTTACAAATTCACGATTTTCCCCGAGAACCTTTCTATGAAACCTTAATAAAGTTGGAATCCGAGTAAGGGTTTTCATAAAAAGTTGCTCTCTGTTTTCATCATCCGCATACAAAAGTTCATAAATTTGAAGGAGTCTCAAATTTTCAATTTTCGCATTATTTATAATGTGGATTTTATCCTCTTTGGTTAGATCATCCCGTTTATCCAAATGATTTGAAAGATATCGTGTAAAGTCTTTTCTAAGGCCTTTATCGGCAAGTTTTTTTTCAAGCTCATCTCGAAGTTTGTGAATTCCTTCAATAAATTTAATTCGTTCTTCATCATTAAGTGTCTTTTCCTGTTTCATCTCAATTAAATGCCTGTGTTGTTGCAAATTGTCATCCATAAACTTCAAATCGTTGAATGTTTTGGACGCAAGACGAAGAACCAACAAATAAGGAATTTTTGTTTTCCTGGAAGCCCGCCTGATTGCAAAACCGTGACCAATTGCTCTAACCTGATCAATCCAGGCCAAAAGTCCGCTAAACGATTTAACCCCGAACAGTTTTTTCTTGCCAGCACTATTTAAAACCGCCTCGGCAAAAATATGATCAACTTTTTCTTCATCCAAAATCCCGTTTGATGCATCCACTATAAGCTTCTTAACCGCCTCGTAATCCCCTTTTTTGTATGCATGTTCGATATCGTAATATGCGGTAGGGTTTGATCGCTTTATCAGCGGCATAACTTTTTTTGAAATCACTTCTGATTTAAACAATCTTCGTAAAGTGTTTTTTTTCTGCTCATTCCCGACATATTCGTTTAATGTTCCAAAAAATATTTTTTCTTGCATTTCCTGTTCGTCATACTTTTTCATCACGCGTTCAATGTCGGCCATTTCATAACTTACACGCATCACGTCATCGGCAAATTCTTCAGCCCTCCTGGTTCGTTCCATTTCGGCAAGATATTTCATTTTCTCAAGTTCTTTTTTTGTATTTCGTATAATTCTCTCTTTAATTGCTTCTTTTTCACTTGCTGTCGCATCACGAAGCTCTTCCTGAAGAGCTTTTAATTTATCGCGTTTCTTGCGAAACCATTCAAGAAGCATTGCTCTTGAAAGTTTTTGTTTTTCAACCGAAGTTAAAACAATCTTTTTTTTCTTTATCAGCGATTCCGGCTTATTAATAATTGGATTTGTCATTTTTTTATATGTTATATTTTAAACTCTCTCAAGACGCGCGCCCTGAATTAAAGTTCCTTTTGGAATAACCGTTCCGGGCCTAATAGTCACAACATCATCAACGTAAAGGTATTTAGCACTCTTTGACCTTTTAAATAGTCCAAAAAAACTTTTTTTCTCTTTCTTGCCTTTAAGATCTTTAGGTCCGATTACCATAAAGCCTTTCCCGCGAATTTCAACATTAAATGCTTTACCCGGTTTAATTCCTTTACTTTTAGGGATAACAAGCCTCATATTAGATGGAACCCGCGTATCTTTCGAAAAGAACGTCTTTTTAAGAATTTTATTTCTCTTAAATTTCTCTTCAAGATCTTTTGCTGATTCTATTTTCTTTGACCCCAAAGCACCCTTTGTAATTTTAATTCCGAAAATACCAAGAACAAAAGCCGTAAGCGGCGCTGATCCTCCGGTCCACAATTTTGCGATTCCTTCTTTCATTTTAAAGAAAGTGTTGAGAAACCATGTAATAACGGGGCCTCTTTTCCCAAATCGCTTTTCTATTTTTGTCATCAAATCTTTATATGTATTTTCCGATAAATCTTTCGCGTCAACCGCTTTCTCTTTAATTTTTTTAGCTGCTCGAGCAAATTTATTATAAAGTCCCCGATTTGTTAAAGAAACGGTCACCGTATCGTCACTGGCAACGGTTATATCGATTCTTTCATTTGGATTTTTATCAAGAGCCTGCCTTAACGCATCGTCATTCTTGCGTTTATTCTCGATTTGCTGCTCGATTTTTTTAACACGAGCGGCGGCAAGGGCTTCGTAATTATTCGGATATTCATCTTTAAGTTTTTCTTTTAATTTCTTTTCCACAATATCAAGATACCCGGCACGAAGCTTGTTATATTCAACTCTTTTGGGAATCCCCCTAAGTCCGGCGACCACCCCTTTTGTTATCAAAAGCACCTCTGCCGGTTTTAATACCGATAAGGATTCGGATTTTAACTTATAAGTCAAACTTTCTTGCATAACCTGATCGGTGGACATTTTATCAAAAACTTCTTTTCTAATTAATTTTAATCCTTCGTTACTATCTTTAAATCCGGTCAACGTACGATTTTCGATTTGAATATAACCCGTGTTCCCATCTTTATTCACAAAATAAATCTTGTTTTTATATCTCATAAAAGCCTGTCTCCCCGCATCTCTGGCATTAAACGCGACATATAAAAGCCCAAGTATTTTTGGAGGAATATTTATAATGAGTCTGCCTTCGGGTTTTTTCATAAACCATGCGTACAAACTCTTTTTCGCGAATGTCGCGTTAACATTTTCTACAAAATTAACGCCGCTTTTAAGCTTTTTTACAATATCCATACGCGTATCTCTTCTGTTTAAAAACTGTATTGTTGAAGACCTGAATTTTCTATCAAGCGCGGATACGCTTTTATATATATATTCACCTACAGGTTCGTCGGATGAGCCGGGTTTATCGTTATATACGTACCATTTACCTTTTTCCGCCCAATAGTAAAATCCAAGCTTTTCGGTAGCGCTGTTTGGATGCTTTCTTCCTTTTTTAAAATGCTCATAATAAACATTTATATCAAATTTATCTCCTTTCCATGCTTTATCATGAATCTCTTTAGCTTTTTCACCGCCCCAATAATTTTTTATAAGCCTGGTCATAAAAGCGACTTCTTTTGCCTGTGTCTCGTTTTGTAATCTGGCAAGCAATGTGTATTCAATCGGCACCTCTTTCGGTCCGATTCTTCTTACTTGTACTTTTAGTCTATTTTCCAGATTTTGTTTATGCCTTCGCAGTTCTTCAGCGATTCTGCGCTTTTTCTCCAAATGAGTCTTGCCTTTAAGCCTGCGACTTTTTAGACTGTCGTTTATGGTTCTTCGCTCAGGCAATGGCAATTTCTCATGAAGGAAAACAGGTTTTGAATAGGTGAATATTTTCATTTTTATATGATTATTTTATAAATTTAATGCTTCTTTAATCGCGCTTTGCGCGGATTCCAGGTATTGTTTCGCTCTCTTCGCGCCTTTCTCGCTTGTTGATTTAATTTCCGATCCCGCTTCATTTAATAATATTTCCGCTGAATCCAAATACTTCTTTGCTTTAGCTGATGTCGCCTCTTGCCTTGCTTTTAAAAAAGCGTTTTCAACCTGGGTTTTAGCTGTTCTTAAGTATCTTTTTGCCTGAATTCCGGTGGTTTCACCTGCCTTTACGAGCGAGCCCTTTGCTAAACTTAAATATCTTGTTGCCTTTGTAACTACAATTGGCCTATTAACCTCTTTATATTGTTTGGACGCTTTTGTTTCTTTAAGTAATGCCGCGTGCTCTTTTTGAATCCTCGTCATTGCTTCCGTATCAGGCTTTATAAAAGGCGGAAGCCCAAGCTCTCTTACCGGCTTATGTAAAAGTGAAATTCGTCCAACATAATTAACAGATAAAGGCATAATTCTATGAATGTATCCAAGGAACGATCGATCCATAATAGCGTATGATATACCCGCTTTATGTCCAAGTATTCGGGCTCCGTGATAAAGTTTAAGCGCGTTTCCAAGTCGCCCTTTTAATAATTCTTGATTAATTTTTTCAGAAATTTGAAGCACTCCGTTGTAATGAGTCGCCATTTCAAACGCTTTTTTATTTCTCATAATTCTATTAACCGCTTCGGTCGCGTTACTTTCGCTCATTCTTAAATATCTGGTAACAAATCTCTTTGGAAGCCAATATGGCAAGGCAACCAAAGTTTTAAGCGTATCAAGAGCACCGGGACGTGGCGTTCTTAAAGCCACACCCAGTTGCTTATGCAACGTAGCTCGCGCGGTTTTTTCAAACGTTTCCGCAATAGCTGTTGCTTCGGGAGTTATAGCCCTTTTCGGAAGTGGCTCAGGCGAAGGTTTAACAAATATTTCCTTCGGCTTTGAGCCGTATGTTTTTTTGATACCTATTTTCTTTTGTAATTCTATGATACCGGCCTCGTGTTTGACTTTAGCTCTCATATACGCCTGCATTTTCCTTGCGACAGGTTCGATTGTTTGACGAGTAAACCAACCTCCGGCATAAAACTCTTTAGATAAATTTCTACTCAGTGTCGCAAGTTCTGCGTCAGTTAAAACAATGCGCCAAAGTTTCCCCTCACTTTCAAGCTCTCCGGCTCTCTCTAATAATTTTCGTGTTTCCGGTGATAATCTGGCTAACTGGCTATCTGACATCGATTTAATCGTCTCCGCAAATTCTTTTGCGCGAAGCGTAACCATTCGTTCAAGTTTAACGTGAAGCATATATTCTCTAAATCCGTTTAGGCCGTTTTTACTTAATGCGAGCATCCCGCCACCTACAGTTCTAATCCCCCTGGCAACCGCAAACGGAATAGATTTTGCCAAATCGGCAACTTTACCGGGAACGTTCCAGGCAAATCGCGCAGTTTCTTTTGCAATAGCGCCGATTCTGCTCGCAGCTTTTCCCGCTCTTGCGGCCATTCCTACTTTACCAGCCGCGGAAGCCCCTTCCGCGCCAGCCTGCGCCCCCGTTCCTGTTCCCGCCGTTAAAATCAAAATAGCAATATCACCGGCGGTTTTACCAGTGGCAACGCCATATCTTCCCTTATCCCAATCTTTATAGTGAATAAGACTTTTAAGTGTCTCTTTGAATGTTTTCCAATCGGTTGCGATATTCCCGAGAGCATCAAGTACAATGTGCGGTTCAAATACAATCATTGAAACACCTGTAATCAGGCTCAAACCGGTATTCAAAACACCGACTGAAAAATTACCCGCTGTAGATAATCCTTTTAAAATCCAATGTGTTTTTTGATTTTGATGTTGTTTAAATCCACCTTTATCAAGCCATCCGTCAAATCCTTTTTGAAGATATCGAAATCCGCCCGTAATAGTCCAGGTTTCCGTTGAATCAAACGAATGATCTTTAGTTCCAAATATCCAGTGAGATAATTTTGAAACTCCATATCCAGCATATCTTGGAACACGGTTTGGCAACGTGATAAGGCCAAGTGCACCCCATTTACCAACACCTACCGTATTCCATAAACTTGATCCAAGCCCGGGTGTTACGGCTTTGGCACTCTTCAAATAATCATATTGCTTGTCCAGGCCCTTAACCGCTTTTGTATTATTTCCATTTAATGTTCCAAAATTCTTTTCGGTTGAAATTTTAAACTGATCCACTGCGATATAAGCAGTTTCAATGTTCTCAAGTAATTTATGTAATTCAATTCTTCTTTTTTTAACAAGTTCGATTCTGCTATCAATCACTTTAATTCCAAGTTCCAGTTTACTTATTTCCTCAGCAGCCGAAGTTGCTCCTACGTATATATCGGCCTTTAAAATATCCAGGCGTTGGTTTTTTTCTTCAACTTGAGTTAGCTTATTAGCCGTACCTTCTTTAATTTGTTTCAATCGATCCGACCCTTTCAGTAAAGGTAACAACACATGTTGTTTCATATAAATAACACGCGGGTCTTTCTCCCCGTAAACTCGTGACATTTGAAGGATTCTTTTGCTAACCTCGGCCGCTCTTTCCTTTAAAATCATTTCCCCCGTTCGAATTTTTTTAAGCCGTGCGCCCAAAGCTCCGCTTACGGCCCCTGTCTGTTGTCGCGCGGCATCAACTTCACGGCCATTTTGTTTTGCTTTATTCCAGGCTTCCGTTAATTCCCTCTTTTTGTAAATCAGCAATTGTCTTTTATTTTGCTTTCGTTTTTCCTCGACTTGAGCCCAATCACCTCTTGCAATTAATTCTTTAAGTTTTTTTCTTAAGTCACCTTTGTATCCTGAAAGACCCTCTGTAAGTTCTTTGGTCCGTGCCGCCAGATTTTTTCTGATAGCCTTAACTCTTTCGAGTTTTTCTTTACAAATTTCGCGAGCTTTTTTAATTTTTGAGTTAATTTTTTCTACATCTGTCTTTGACCTTTTATACCCAAGTTTGCTTTTGCCCCAATTCCATAAACCGCTTATTTTTCTGACTCCCCAATCGGCAATACCGGCATATGATCTCCATCCTGATTTATATTTTTTTTGATGCGCCTGAAGCTTTTTCATCGCTTCATTATAATTTTTTTGAAATTGATCGGCATACTCACCAAGCGCGCGCTGACCCATCACGATGGTTCCGTAATATGATTGCACTTTTCTTAAGTCAAGCCTTTTACCTTGAGTTACAAACGGCATCGCTGTTTTAGCCTCCGCGGTTCTTAAATCATCTTCATTAAGTTTCTTTTTAAGCATCCTGTCCAGGCTGACTTCTTGCGGTTTCGCCTTCCGGATGCTTTTAGTTTTTTCTATTTTCGCTTTATGGATAATCCGCCTAAGACCGTATAATAAATTTTCTCGTTCTTTTGCGGTCTTTCTTTTTGTGTTTTCAATAAATTCTTTAACATTTTTACTTTTATACGATTCGAAAAATTTATACAAAATCGGAAATTTAGCCAGCTCGGGATTACCTTTTAAATATTTTTTTAAAACATCCGGCGACTGCCACTGAAGTACATTTTGGATTCTAAAACATTGATAATACATTTCTTTAGCAAAAAGATCTGCGGATTTTTTCTCCCGCGGACTCTTGGGCACTTGCTTAAGCGCTTCTCCGATTGCTCCTTTTAGAAGTACTTTTGCCATGCATTAATCGTTAAGAGTAACGGCTTTTCGTTTAGCCTTATAAATTTTCTTGATCATTTCTATTTGAAATTTATCCAAATCTTTAACAACCTGGGGATATTCAAGCGCCAAAGTTTTTAAAATATCGTCAACTTTTCTTTTAGAACCAACTAAAAGACCAAACATTTCCATTAAGTCACCAAGACCGAGGTTTGGAATCACACTCATAAATTCCTCCTTCTCTTTCATCGAAAGAAGGAGAGAATTTCGAATCAAAATCACAACAATTTCACGAAAAGCCAAAAGCTGTTTTAAGTTTATTTCCATGATGTTTTATTTTTGTTTTATATATCATAATATTATACACGAAAAACCCCTTTTACTCAACCGCTTCTATCACTTTCGCTATGATATACGCAGCCTCACCGCGACTGATTTCTTCATCATATTTAAATTCGGCCGCGGTATAGAGTCCGTTTTTGAGTGCCCAGGTTCTATAAGGCACATACCAACTTGACCCGGAAGCGGATGAAACGGCAATTCCGGCACTTTCAAGCGCAATCTTTACGGCTTCGGCCCGAATTATTGTTCGCGAAGGCTTAAAGCTCCCGTCGGGATATCCCTTAACAATGCCTGAATCAGCCGCTGTTTGGATATAAGGAAAATACCATTGATCGTCATAAATATCATTAAACGGGTTATAAAAATCTTCCGAACGCGTTTCTTTAAACAAATACATCGAGGTATCACGCGCAAAGCTGTTTAAAGCCATTTTTAGAATTTCCGCTCTGTTAACCTTTTGAAGCGGCTCAAATTTGTTCGTCGAACCCTGACCTTTTACTATCCCAAAGTCCGCGAGGCGGGTAATTTCATTAAAGTATTTGGTATTTTTATCGACATCTTTAAAGTATAAAGGGTCGCCGAGCGGCGCATCTTTTAGAATTTTACGGATCTTGTACCAATTATTCGTATCTTCCTTGCCGAGACGCCAAATCGCAATTCCTCCCAGGTTATATTTTTTAACTAATTCAAGCTTCGGTTCAAGACTTGTATGATTTTCAAACCACACTTCGTGAACACCTTTCTCTTCGCGAGTATCAAATTCACTTACGTAAAAAAGTCTGTTTGTTTTTTGCCACGGATCATATTGAAAATCCACCCCGTATTTGCTTAAAATAAGTAAAATCGTGTTGTATGTGTAAGTATAAAAATATGGCTTGGACCAGCCGTATCCGTAAAACGGAACTCCAACGTAAATTTTTTCACGGGGAACTTTCGTAATTGCATATTCAATCACCTCTTCAACCCAAGAATAAGGCGCGACAGGACGTGGGGCACTGCCCCTCCATCCATAATCATAAGTCATAATTCTGAATTCATCCACATAAGGATGCAATTTTTCCCAATCCTGCCCTCTATCTCCGTAAATCGGGAGCATAGCGAAAGATTGAGCCTGAATCGCTATTGTCAGCTTCTTGTTATATTTATTTAATGCCTCCCGAAGATCCCTTATATAGGCCGTAAATGCATCTTTATCCTCACTGGAAATCGCCTCGTAATCAATGTCGATTCCGTCGTAATCGTATTTTAAAACAAGATCAACAATATTTTGAATGTTCTTCTTTTTTTCTTCCGGATTATTTAAGAATCCTTTAATTTTATTCCCGTCAAACGAATTGCTAATTGTTGGGATAACTGTAATCCCGTTCTCTTTAGCATATTTTATAAGCGCCAAATTTTCGCCATCCTTTGGAGGGGTTAAAGTTCCATCTTCGTTTACGTGATACCAAAAAGGGCTAAGTGTATCTATAACGTCCTTGTTTGTATCAAAGGATTGATAAGCCTCTTCCGCGTCCCAGGAAGGCATCCAGGCGGACACATTGTAAGCAAATGCAATTTGCGAAGAGCCGAAAAGTACGATAAGACCCAGAGCTCCAAATCTTATATTAAACATGCCAAAATTTGCTATTTAAACTGTATTATCATTTATACATTTTAACTAATTTTAATCAACACGAAAAAGGGCGAATTGCTGGTTCGCCCTTAAAGTCAGGATCCTCGCAGGAGACTCGGCAGGAAGAGAATCAGTAGGGTAGGCAGTAACTCTGCAGTTGGCAATCAGGGTCGTCGCAGTCGATCCTCTCGTCCTTGTCGTCATCGATGCCGTTGTCACAGATTTCTCCCGGGCACGCTTCACCCGGATAGAGTTCGCCGCAGTCGCGAGGGCAATTGCACTTGTGTTCGAGCGAGCCGCAAATGCCGTCACCGCACGTGTTGCACGCCGCCGGATTGTCCCTGCAGCGCGGCGGGTCGTCGTTGCAACCGCCACCAACGGACAGCGCGATCAACACTGCCATAAGAACCAAAACACTCTTCATGGTCTTTCTCCCTTGTTTCAAGCCAACGAGGAACCAATGCCTTCGTTGGATGTTCATTCCAAAATGGAAAAACATCTAAAAATAATAGGCACTAATGTCCGCCGGCTTAAAAAAACCTTTATATCAAACATCAGAAAAGGTATTAATTATGGTGCATGATGATTTTCTTGTCAACCAATGTACTAAGTACTCCCGGGGTGCCGACTATCGTTTTCAGTAACTTCCTGGCTTTTTAGCATTTCAACCTTTGGGTCCCCCGGGGGTACTTAGTACTCCCTACTTATCCGGAGGAATATTATAATAATCAAAAAGGAAAGTAGCTATTTCTTTAAAAATCGGTGCGGCCGTTTCCGAGCCCCATTCGCTCGAGCGAGGACGATCCAGCTTAACCAATACTACAAATTTAGGATCTTCAATTGGTCCGTAACCGGCAAAAGAGGTTATTGTCGTACCGGCTCCACGCAAAGGTTTTCCCCATTTATATGTCTGAGACGTTCCCGTTTTCCCGGCTACATAATGCCCGGGGACTTTGGCGTTTTTCGCTACGCCGTTTTCAACCGCGCTAACTAACATCGCCGTAATCTTGTTCGCTGAATCTTCCGTAATAGATTGACTGATTGCAACCGGCTCCGTATGAGTAACTTCGCCTTTTTCATCCCGAATCGCATCAACGATATACGGCTGCATCAAGACCCCTTTATTAGCTAAAGCCGCGTAAGCGTTAGCCATTTGAAGCGGCGTAACGGCAATACCCTGTCCAAACGCATGCGTCACCAATTCACTATCCGCCCAATTAGTAAAATATTCAATATGTCCGGCTTCTTCGTTTTCAAATTCAATGCCGGTTTTTTCATTAAACCCGAATTTCATCATATAACTGTAAAAAAGATTTCGTCCTATTTTTTTTGCCACATAAGCCATCCCGACATTCGAAGACTGTTCAAGCACATTGGTCATTGTCTGAAGCCCGCGATATTTATCTGTAGAATTATGAATTTCGAATTCATCAACTTTAATCGGACCAGACTCGTAAAAAGTATGGTTGGGGGTTACGTCGCCATCATCAAGCGCCGCAACCATCGCAATAGGTTTAAATACCGAACCTGGTTCGTAAATCGAGGCAACTATCTTATTCTGATACACTTCGGGTCCGAACCAGTTTTCAAATCTTTGATAAACCGGTTCTTTCCCTTCCTTAACATCTTTAAATACTTCATATTTATCGTCTGTATCCCAGTTTTTGTAGAAATAAAAATGAGTATCGCTTTTTTCAATCGGAAGTAAACTTTTAAGTTCTTCTTCGGTAAATTCAACGTCAACTTTATTATATGCTTCACTATATTTGTTTGGATTAAACGTTGGATAATGAGCCATCGAAATTATTTTGGAAGTCTTCGGGTCAATAATAACAACCTGTCCACTATTTGCTCTATATTTTTCAACGCCAGCTTTTAAAATTCTTTCAACTTCAAGTTGAATTGTTCGATCAATTGTTAAAATAATATCATGGCCATTCACGGCAGGCTGAATCACGCTGTCACCAACCGTGATTTGGCGATCGCGCGCGTCCCTTTGCGCTTTAAAAATACCCTTTTTCCCTCTAAGAAGTCTTTCGAAACTCTCTTCGATTCCATATTGGCCTATACCGTCTTTATCAACAAAACCGAGAATATTTGCCGCAAAAGTTCCTTCGGGATAGAAGCGGCTATATTCTTCCTGAAAAATCACACCATCAAAATTTTTATCATTAGGGTTTTCTTTTCTGTCTTTTTGAATAATTTCACGTAATTTATTTGATCTTTCGGGATCAACATTTCTGGCAATTATTTCGTATCTGTTTTCTCCAATTAATAATTGTTCAATTCTGGCGGGAGCCATGTCGAGGTAAGGACTAAGTATTTTCCCGGCATATCTTTTATCGTAAACTTTTTGAGGATAAGCATATAAAAGATTATCTTTAACTTCTATCCCGGCTATATTCTTGCCGGCAATTTCATCCAGTTGATCTTTAGTAAGATAATCTTTATCGGCAAGCAAAATTACGTCTCGGACATCACGATTGACTTTAGTTAATATTTCATTATAAAAACCATCCTTAAGTTCTTCATCGGTAAGCGGCTGAACGCGATCATACGCTTCCATGTTTCCGGTCCGTTTGAATTCACGACGCTCTTCGATAACACGCTGATTATCTTTTTCCCGCTCTATCTCCAAACTAAACAATGATTCGGCAAGTGCGGATGCAACTAACGTTTTATTTGTAATTCCTTTTGGATCAACGGCAATAAGGTCCTTTGTGGTGTTGGAGGCAACTGTGTATGTATCGCCACTTGTATAATCTTTCACAAGAATTTCACCACGTTTTGCCGGGAGCTCCGTGTACCCCGAATGTGCTACCGCGGCCGCCTCATTGTAAAAATTGTATTTTATAATTTGCAGATAAAAAAGCCGCGCGACTATCGCAAAAGTAGCGAAACCAACAAGCACCATTAATAGTGTAATGGTATTAAAGTCGCGAGCTGACCGGTTTGTCGCGCGGCGTGAACGCATATTTGCTTAAAAATCACATGACAATCGGAGTACTATATTAAAACAAATCGTCCTTAAATGAAAGGATTGTTAGGCACACTACGTACCTCCCGACAGGCACGCCTTAATCTTCCCGATCATTCCCTGTTGTGAAATATTAGACTTAACAATGTAGTCTTTCGCCCCTGCATCCAGAGCTTTTTTAATATCGTCATCCTGCCCCAAATTAGACAAAATGATTACCGGAATATCTTTTAAATTTGGATCAGCTTTTATGTGAGTTAAAACATCAAACCCGGTTTTATTAGGCATTATTATATCTAAAAGCATGATATCCGGCTTCACCCCTTCAGATAATTTTTGAATTACTTCTTCTCCGTCGGCAGCTTGAATCACCTCAAAATTCTCATTTTCAAGCTGCATCCCATACATTTTAAGAAGAAAAGCATCATCTTCGGCAATTAATACCTTTAAAGGGATATTTTCATTCATGTTTTATAAGTTTACTAAATATGTATGCCGCCGAATCAAACAAGAAACAGCGGCATACACTCCTTTATTATCGGGTCAACTCAAGCGTAGGCGCGGTTCCGGAACCACCGGCCCCTTCACCTTCCGAATCACATGCTCCAACGGTTATCGAACCGTTTGAATCTTTCTTTAAATAGTAATCTGTTTTTGCGTCGGTTCCGGTACTTGGATCTTTAGGCACGACTCCTAAATAATTTGATCCTATGCCGGAAAGATCAACACAAGCAGCTTGTGTTGTTTGTGCGGTACAACCTGAATCACCACCGGAAGAACATGTCCCGATAGTGTAATAATTGCCGGCAGTAAGCGCGGCTATGGTTGAATAGTGAGTTCCTTCGTTATCAACCTGGTATTTTATTACCGCATCTAAAATATTTGTAATATCGCTTGATCTCCGTGCGTTTCTTGATTCGTGTAAACGACGAGCAGGATCAAGCGCTACAAATATTGCGCCCGCCAAGACTGCAATAATAGCAATCACGATGATTAATTCAATAAGGGTAAAACCCTTTTGTGTGCTCCTTGTGCTCCTTTTACTCTTACATAGAGGTTTCATGTAATTTTGTTAAGGATAAGTGTGAGTAAAAGATTAAATGACAAGTTTTTAAGGGACTATACTTAAATTATACGTTATTTACTGCTTTATAACAAGATTTATGTTGTTATCGCCATGCGAATCTAAACCGTGTAGCGCTAATCCGCTTACAATTTTATATTTATCTGAAAATTTGACATTCCCGGTCAAATTTATTCTATAATTTGTAATATGCTCCGCTTTTATCTTCATTCCTTCGTTTATTATTTCAATAATACGATAAGCCTCTTCTTTGTTCCCACTAACAAACACCTGGTTTACTTGTCTTTTAGTTGTAGTATTAAAAGCGATGCTCGTGGCGTTTAAATTTTTAACAAGCTCCGAAGTATTATTTCTTTCGGTTAAACCGCAATCAAAAATATAATTCTTCCAAATTAAATACCATCTTAAATCGTTACTTTGAACATCAATCAAAATCACGCCCGTGTCTTTTTGGAAATTTAACGGTATATTTCTCATTAAGCTTATTGATTCCGGCTCAAAAACCGTTGGTTTTAATCCGCAAAGCTTATCCAGGAGATTGTAATATTTTGTTAGAATATTTTTATTTGCCGCGACAACAAAAACCGCCGAAATTTTTCCATAATCGGTTATCTTGTAATCATATATTATTTCATTAAATGGCATCGGAATATATTCTGAAATCAATTTTTCCAAACGACTAATAAATTCTTTGTTTTTTACAGAGGAATCGATATAAAAAATATGTTCATAACTTTGACTTTCAGGTATTGCAAAAGCACATTGTTTGCTCTTTAACTTTAATGTTTCAAGTAGGGCATTTATATTTTTAGCAAGTAATTTATCCTGAATAATCTCACCATTTTGAACTATCCCGGACTGCAAATCTTTATGCCCGACCCCTTTTATATTTATCCTCCCGCCGACTCCTCTCAACTGAATCGCCTGAACGTAATTATCAGTTATATAGAGACCTAATTTGTGTTTTTTAAATAAATCGAATATTTTCATATTTTAAATGGTTAATTCCTGCCATGATGTAATGTCGAAAGGCGACAAAGTTACCCGGGCTTCCAAGGATTTACTATGATCATTTCTTATAGCGACAACTGTAATTGTTCTTGAATTCCCTGATCCCGAAACTGTGATAGCACATAAAGTTAAATCAAGATTAATTGTGTCGCCGGAATAATTATTGTCTCTGTTAAGCCTTGTTAAAGCCTCTTCCATACATCCGTCGGCGTTAACAAAAAGCCTGCCCGATTGAGTTTGATATAAATTTATTTGATTTTCCGCAATCGACGAAAGTCCAACCGTTAACGAAACACTAACCAAAATTGCGGTTAAAACCATTACTGCCAGCAATATCGCGGCTCCGCTCTGAGTTTTTTTAAATTTTAACGAAATATTTTTCATGATTATTGCCTTAAAGATATTGCTGTCTCTAATGAAAAAGTCGCGGCAAAATTTAAATTGCCCCCTGGATTTGTTTTTTCAATTGTCAGTTCTATATTTATATTATCCGGCTCACTACCGCGAGTTAAATCCGTTAAAACAAAATTTGTAATATTCACTTCATCGGTTGTTAAATCAACATAATCAGC
The DNA here is from genome assembly GCA_024278655.1 of Bacteroidota bacterium. GTDB lineage: Bacteria > Bacteroidota > Ignavibacteria > Ignavibacteriales > Ignavibacteriaceae > BMS3ABIN03. The sequence continues at coordinate 18,117 of JAJRSV010000433.1, forward strand.
TATTCCTTCTTTCATCCGAAGCTTGCGGATAGTTGTTTCCTGACCTCCCAATATAATATTCTTTGTATAAGTATCAATGATTACATCAGTGTCGGCACCCGGATAATCAAGAGTTAAAACTCCGGGATTGGTATCGAAAGTTGAACTTGCGGTAAGAACATCTTCAGCTTCGCGAATTTTTATCCCCATTGCGTTCATAACCAATCTTGAATTCAAATAAACCTCTTGTTTACTATTTGTATTTGCATATCCGATCATTAAATTCCACCCGACATTAATCGCCGCCACAAGCACAACCGAAGCGATTGCGATGTAAACAATTAATTCCATCATTGTAAATCCTTTTTTAGTCATTTAATTTAAGGTTAAACGATGCTCTACTCCCATCATTCAAATTAAAGGTTACGGTGATTTTCGACCCTTTTATATTTTTACTGAATCTGAATTCGGTACTTACGGCCCCGTCGTCGGAAGAAAGAGTCGTGTCATTAATATCCGCCGTATAAGGAAGAGATTTTTTACCTTTCCATACAAGGGCTCCATCAATATAAATTTTCTTCAGTTTTGTCCCGCCCGGAGCCCCTGTAAATGAAATATCAATAGTTTCAATAACTATGTCTCTGCTCCCGACATTCTTAATAGTTACACCTTTAAGCCTCTTGTTTTTATTAGACAGAAACCATCCGGATGTATCAATTTCTAAATTATCCGCAAGTGAACATCCCGTTGAATCGGTCCATTTATTTAGATATTGAGATGAAGAAATTGTAGTTTCATTTCCTTCCTCCAAATCCCACGTGATTGTTACCGTAATTTTTTTTGAATTTGTATCAATTGTGCCGCCACTTTCAACTATTGAACAATTTGTGTCTCGTCTAATTTCGTCAATTTCAACTGAACGTATAAATTGACCTAATATGTCTTTCGATCCCGAAAATTGCCAATAACCGCTCGCTCGCGAAAGCCCGTGAGTTCCGTTTGTTAAATTACTAAAATTATAATCCCGTATCGATCTCGCCGCTTCAAATGCCTGTTGCATGTACATATCCGCCTGGAATCTTTCACTGTCTCTTAAATTACTTCCGTAACTTCCTAAATAAAGAACTGTTAAACTTGTAAAAACTACAGAGAATATTGCAATCGCAATGATAGCTTCAAGTATTGTACTCCCTTTATTTGCGGCTGTTTTTATCATTTCAGTAAAATATTATTTGTTGAAACTATACTGCCGTCACTCATAATTAAATCAAATGAAAGTTGCGCGCCGTCAATGTAGTAATCGAAAACAAATTCAAGCGTTGTTGTATTTCCTGCATTTATAGTTGTATCCTCAATGTCAAATGTTTCTCCGGAATCACCATTTCCAACCCAAACCCAATCCCGGCCGATAAAAATCACCCATAAGTCTGTATATTTACTTGCGCCGGACCAAGTTACTTTGACCTTGTCAATTGTTACAGATTCACTCCCTGTATTTTCCATCGTGATATTATAAACCCAGTAGTCACCCCAAAGTTTTACATTACTGGCATCCACAACTAAATTGTCCGCTTCCGTATCGCCGCCGCCATCTCCTCCTCCACCTTGCTCATTCAAAGCGACGACACCGCCAATATTTATGTTAATTATATTTTCTTTACCGTCTTCATCAGTAATACTTATTGAGCCATATTGGTTTGTTTCGCCTGAAACTTTATCAAAAACGACATAATCAACTCCCCCGTTTAAACTAATATTTGAAAACGAAAGAACATCCGGAAATTCGGTGGTTATATCGTACGAGGTATCACGAGAAGAATAATCCGCTCCTTTAAAAAGAACCGCCTTATTATTAGTATCATCAAAATAAACCCCCCATGTATCATTTTTAAAATTTGTTATTGAACGCATTTGTGCGGTTCTAAGCCCGAAAATCATTTGCTCCGCATAGTTATTGGAATAATTTTTAACCAAAAACCCCCCCTGTGATGCCATCACCGCGGTAAATAAAACAATAACGATCGCTATTACAATCAAAAACTCTATTAAAGTGAATCCTTTTTGCTTTTTATTTTTAAACATTTTTGTGGAATTAATTTCGCAAATTTCCGGTAATTTCGTAAATCGGACCTAAAATTGCAATTGCAACCAGACCAACAACAAGTCCGATAATAATTAACAGGACCGGCTCTACAATTGTTGATAAATTTTTTGTTGAATCGTCTATTTCTTTTGAATAAAAACTTGAAAGATATTTAAGAGTGCTATCTAAGTTCCCTGTTTTTTCTCCAACTTCAATCATTCTTGAAACAATTAACGGAAATAATTTAGGATATTTTGATACTGATTCGGATAAGCTCGTTCCGGCTTCGATTTGCGGCAACAGACTAAGAATTTTTTTTCTATAAACTCTGTTTTCCGTTGCCTGCGCTGTTATACGAATCCCTTCATCAACTGTTAATCCGCTTTCGAGAAGCGACCCGAATGTATGACAAAATCTTTCCAAATTAATTTTTAAGCTTAAATTTTTAATAACCGGAAGCTTTAAAATAACCCTGTGGGTAAATGGCTTTATAAAGTCTCGCCGAAGAATCCAAAAAATAAATATGCCCCCGATAACCGATCCGACAGCTATAAAAATCCCCCATTTTTCCATAATTTTTGCTACCGCAATTAAAGCCCGCGTTGTCACCGGCAAGTCAATATCCAAAACCATGAAAAGCGGAATAATTTGGGGAAGAACAAATAACGCAACAGCCATTCCCAGTCCAAAAACCGCAATAAATACTAACATTGGATAAATCATTGCCGATTTGATTTTTTTCTTTAATTCATATGATTTTGCAAGTTGTTGCCCCAAGCGTTCCAGGTTTGCTTCAAGAGTTCCGGAAAGTTCTCCGGACTTAATCATATTCAAATAAATTGGTGAAAAATATCTTTTGTACCCGCTAAGTGCTTCATAAAAAGTTCTTCCGGCGGAAACTTTTTCATAAATAGCGATTATCATTTTTTTCATCTTTCCTTTCGATTGTTCGCGTACCAACTCAAGCCCCTCGATAAGCGTTAATCCGCTTTTTAGAATCACCGATAAATGTTTAGTGAAAAGTAAAATATCCACATCTTTAATCCCTCCTATATTTATTTCCGTATTCAATCCTGTTTTCTTTGGCATGTTTAGTTTGTTGTTAAACTTTTACAACTCTAAGCAGTTCATCAATTGTTGTAACCCCGTTCAATACCTTGTTCCGGGCGTCATCAAACATTGTTGTCATCCCTTTTTCGATTGCTTTTGCTTTAATATCATCAGCATCGGCATTTTCCATAATCAATCTTTTGATATCGCCATCAATCTCTAGAATTTCAAAAACACCGGTTCGCCCGCGATACCCGCTGTGATTGCATAAATTGCATCCTTTCCCTTCGTAAAGCTCCATACTTTTCTTGCCTTCAACAAGTTTTTCAACAATATCCTGTGGTAATTTTTCCCGCAGTTCTTCAGGAGTAACTGTATAACTTTGAATACAATTCATACAAATTTTTCTAACAAGTCGCTGCCCGATCGCGATGTTTATTGTTGACGCAACTAAAAAAGGTTCAACCTCCATGTCGAGTAAACGCGGCAACGTAGTTGCCGCGTCATTTGTATGAAGCGTCGAGAGTACCAAATGTCCAGTCATC
>JAJRSV010000434.1 GCA_024278655.1 Bacteroidota bacterium
GCCGTCAATCAGTGTTACATCCGCACCCAAAGCTTTACACTCGGCTATAAACGGTTCGGGAACATCTTCCGGCATAAATACGAACGCTTTTAATCCGGCAAGTGCAGCATACGCGCTCATCGCACCGGCGGCATTTCCTGCAGAAGGTATTGAAAGTTCTTTCACTCCCAGCTCGTAAGCTTTCGAAACTGCAACACAGAGTCCCCGTGCTTTAAACGATGTAGTAGGATTCTGTCCTTCATCTTTAATAAATAAATTTTGGAAGTTAAGTAAAGCGGAAAGCCTTTCGGCTTTTAATAATGGAGTAAACCCTTCGCCCAAAGTAAGAACATGATTGTTATCTTTAACGGGAAGCAGTTCGGAATAGCGCCAGAGTGAAGGTTCCCTGAATTTTAATTCGTCTTTGATGAGTTTTTCTTTTGCAGTTGTTAAATAATAACGTGCTAATAACGGCTTGCCGCAGTCATCACATAAATTATGTATTTCATCCGGGTTGTATTCTTTGCCGCAATAGCTGCATTCGAGGTGAGATAAAAAATTCATAAAACTCTTTCGTTAATTTATTATTCGAGTGCGCCGAACTTTTTAAGCAGTTTAACAATGTCTTTATATTTTTCCTGCTTCGCCAAAGATAAAGTGGTTTGTCCGTCATCGGATGTATGATTAACATCAGCCCCGTGACGGATAAGGTAATCAACCAACTCTTTGTCGCCTTCAACCGAAGCGAAAAGAAGAGCAGTCCATCCTGCTGCATCTTTTCTTGTAATCGTGCTGTTGATATCCGCACCGTATTCAAGTAATAAATCAATAACATCCGTGGTTACACGTTTGGAAAGAATTCCGAATACTGCCTGCATAATTGCATTCATACCATCGTTTGCTTTCGCATGAACATCAGCGCCATGTTCCAGAAGAAGTTTTGTGCTTTCAACCGAATTGCCCGCTGCCCATATAAGAGGTGTTTTTCCTTTGTTATCGGTTACGTTAACTTCGGCGCCGTGTTTCAATAAAAGGTTGACCATATCATCGTAGCCGGGATAGCTGCAGGCAATAAACAAAACAGTTGCTCCCGAAACGGAATCTCTGACATTGATATCTATTCCTTCACTCAGAAGCTTTTCAATTCTTAAAGTATCTTTATTGAGTACCGCTTCACCTAACTTGTCGAAATCCTGCGGGAAATTTTCCGTGGTGTTCAGAAGTAGTAATAGAGTGATTAATATTGTTAATTTCATATTCAACAATTCTTTAAGTTGTATAAAATTTTACTGCTTAATTTAATGGAAATTATATACAAACACCCGCCGGTTCTTTCATGGAAATTACTGCTTTAATAACCGCTGATGAACAGAGAAATTCCTTCAATCTTTGTTTCAAGGAAGTGATCGACAAAATACCGGGTGTTGTAATATCGTATATCAAAATGATCGGAGATGTATTTAACAACCGGATCATCGGTAAACTTATCAAGCATTTTCATAAATCCCTTCAGCCGGATTTCGAATCCGTTGGTTTTTCGCATATCGTAACCTCTACCGTCAAAATGACCCGAATAAATACCAACCGTTTCAAGCAATTCGATTTTTAAACCTGCACGCGAAACTACGTTATCATCTCCCTTAATCTGAATGACATTCTTACCAAAATCTATATCGCCAAGGAAAGATTGGTAATCATATTTACCGGTTGAATCCCTAACGATTAACATATCATCCGCATCCACTGTAAATTCAAAACCGAGTGCTTTAATCAGTACATCTTCTACCTCAAAAAATAATCCTGTAGAAATTCCGTAACCCAATCTGCCCGTCCGTGGAATCGGGTCTGCCTGTGCAGGATCGAAATAAATTATCTCGTCCCCAATATTTGATTGAGCATAACCGAACGACAAATTGAAATAAGGCTTTGCAGGAATGTTTTCGAAAAGATTAAATGAAAGTTCGTCGTTAATTAACCTGATAACCGGAATGTTTAACAGAAAACCGTAATCTACTGCATTAACTTCGGCTTTTCTTAATCCCGGCTCATCCAAGTTGATTACATCGGGAATTTCGGATGACACATTCTTAAAAGTAATGCCTGCACTAAACATCACATAGTAATCGATGCCTATTCCGAATGAGTATGCGTTGTATGAATCTTTGGGTTCGACCGTTTTGATAGGTGTCGGGTCACCTTTACCGGTAAAATTAAATTCACCATAGCTTAATTCGGGATTGGAAAATCCGAATCCAACGCTTAAAGGAATACCGATTAGATTTTTAAAATTATATCCGGCGTTGAGAGCAAGCCCTGAAAGTTTTAACTGATCGATTCCTGCCCATTTAACGTTTGAAGGATAAAATAAAAACGAAAGATTATTTTGCTGGCTTGTAAAACCTAACTGAGCGGGATTTACAAGAAATCCGAAAGGATCGTCGGTAGGAAGCGATGTGCCGGTTGCTCCCATTGCACTTAATGACGGGGATGTTGGTAGAAGGAGAAACGGAATGGCAGCGTTGCCTTGTGCAAAAACAAAAGAACTAAACGAAGCTGTGAAAAAAATAACAGCAAATATTTTTAACTTCATTTTATTACCCCGGTGATTGTGAAAAGAAGTAAATAATATTTTATGAATATTCATTCGATGAATAAAATTAGGCAGTCTTTAACTTAAAGGCAACAAAAAAAGAGTTACCACAAAATGTGATAACTCTTTTTATAAATAAGGAAGGACAGATGAATTAAATAATTCCTTTTTCCTTCAATACGGTTTCAACGGTAATTGCACCGATTTCCTGCAAATCGTATTTAACGCGTGTGTGCGGTTTGTTTATTTTTATGTATCTGCCCAGGTCAATCGGCGTACCTATTACAACCGAGTCGCACTTAGTACGGTTGATTGTTGTTTCAAGGTCTTTCATCTGTGCTTTGCCGTAACCCATTGCAGGCAGCAGCGTACCGATATTCGGGTACTTTTTATAAGTAGCCGTAATTGATTTAACCGTGTAAGGACGCGGGTCAACGATTTCCTTTGCACCTAACTTTTGTGCGGCTACTGTTCCCGCACCGTATTTCATTTCGCCGTGGGTTAATGTCGGACCGTCTTCCACAACCAATACACGTTTGCCTCTTATAAGATTAGGTTTATCAACTGTTAAAGGAGATGCGCCTTCAATTATGGTTGCTTTCGGGTTAACTGCTTTTACATTCTCTAAAACAGTTAAAATATTTTCCGGTGCGGCTGAATCGATTTTGTTTACAACAACTGCGTCTGCCATTCTTAACGAAGTATTGCCCGGATAGTAAGTGAGTTCGTGTCCGGGTCTGTGCGGATCAACAACCGTGAAAGTAACATCGGCTTGATAGAAAGATAAATCGTTGTTGCCGCCGTCCCACAGAATTACATCGGCTTCTTTTTCTGCTTCGCGAAGGATTGCTTCGTAATCAACTCCTGCATAAATTATACCGCCGCGTGCAATGTGCGGTTCGTACTCTTCAATCTCTTCGATTGTGCATTTGTGTTTTTTAAGATCGCTGTACTTTGCAAACCGCTGAACTCTTTGCTTGACGAGATTTCCGTAAGGCATCGGGTGACGGATTGCAACTACTTTCTTTCCTGCTTCGGTTAATACCTCTACGATTTTTCTTGATGTTTGAGATTTGCCGCAGCCGGTTCTTACTGCGAGTACTGCGATTAAAGGTTTCTTGCTTTTAATTTGTGTTTCGGCACCGCCTAACAATCGAAACGATACTCCGGCAGCATTAACTATAGAAGCTTTGGTCATTACGTAATCGAACGGAACATCGGAATAGGAAAAGACGACTTCATCGACTTTTAACTTTTTGATTAATTTTTCCAGTTCCTTTTCTTCATAAATTTTAATTCCTTTAGGATAAAGTTTTCCTGCAAGCTGCTTCGGATAAACTCTTCCTTCGATGTTCGGAATTTGAGTTGCGGTAAAAGCAACCACGTTGTAGTCTTTATTGTCCCTGTAAAAAACATTAAAATTATGGAAGTCACGACCAGCCGCTCCCATAATCAATACATTCTTTCGAGCCATAAATAATTCTCCTTTGCTTCGGGGTTATGGATTAATATAAATTTTATATTCAAGAATTTTAAAATTGAATCCTCAAAATTACTGGTTTTATACGAGAAAATCCTGATTTAAATAAAGTAATAAAGAACATTTTACAATTATCACATCTGTCCGAAATAAATTTCTCTGAAATACCGGCAGAGTAAAAATTAAAATGGGTTACAGGTGTTTACATTCGTTTCAGATGTAAGAGGAACTCATCCCCATTAATTCCCTTCTTCCTTTCCTGGAGAAGAGGGTCAGAGGTTCGGGTTGCAGTTTGTGTAAAAATGTTTAATTCTGCTATTAAAGGATGAATAGTTACTCAAATAAAAAAATAATTCGGACAGTCTCGGTTTGTATTTTAGCTTTCTCAAGTTGACCGCCACAAATTATGCAGCCAATAAAAGGTTTTTAAGTTCATAAGATAGTTTATCC
>JAJRSV010000435.1 GCA_024278655.1 Bacteroidota bacterium
TATTACACTCCTTCGGGCAGGTCTATTCAAAGGGATTACAAGGATAAGGAAGAGTATTACTCAGAGGTTACTCACAGGGAAGAAACCGAAGGCGATAACCTGCAGCATAAAGCTGAAAAGGATTCGACCCGACCGGTATTTAAAACGCAGGGCGGAAGAACCGTTTACGGCGGCGGTGGCATTACACCGGATTACATAGTTAAATCGGAAAAGATAACAGACTACACGAGAAATCTTTTACGGAAAAATATTTTCTACCAGTTCGTTCTTAATTATATCGATTCGCATGGCGACGAGATAGTTAAAACTTACGGCGACGATTTGGATAAATTCAAAAATAAATTCGAGTTTACGAAAAGTGATATCGACAGATTTATTCAGTTCGCCCGTGAAAAGGAAGTTGAGTTCGACCAGGAAGATTTCGATAAAGATAAAGATTACATCCTCGGAAGACTAAAAGCACAGGTTGCCCGTAACTACTGGAAGAACACCGGCTGGTACAGGGTTTTATTAGAAGTGGATGAACAATTTCTTAAAGCTGTTACCTTGTTCGATGAGGCAAAAGAACTTGCGCATCTTAAGTGATTTATTTTACAAAAATATTAATTTTAATTGTATTAATGTTTGCGGCAATCCCTGTCAACTTGTATCCTCAGCAGGCAGACAGCATTAAAACATATTCTATCGATGACAGGTTGAGGGTAGGCGAAGAACTGACGTACATAGTTAAGTATGCATTTATAAATCTGGGTGAATTGAAAACGGTTATCGAATCGAAAGATACAATTGACGGCAAGGTAATTTATAAAACCATTGCATATATCGATTCGTATGAAGGGTTGCCCTTCGTAGACCTTCACCAGATTTATAAAAGCTGGTTCGATTCGACTTTGTTTCCCGTTTACTTCGAAGGAGTGATGTTTTACGATGAAGATACTACCTTCACAAAATATTTTTTTACCGATGATTCAATTGTGCATGTAATAAAGGGTAGTCTTAATCCTACGGTTATTTATATGGATACGGTTGTAAACCTTCATCAAAGATTCCAGGACGGATTATCGCTGCTTTATTATGCAAGATTCAATTTCGATAAAAACGATACCACAACTGTAGGATGTTACATTAACGAAGATACATCAACAACACAAATTAACTATTACCCCGAAAGGGAAGCCATATCGATTGACGCAGTTGATTACGACATCGACAGCCGCAGACTCGACGGGTTTACAAACTTTACCGGAATCTTCGGACTAACCGGAGATTTTGAAGGTTGGTTTTCGAACGATATTTATTTGGTGCCCGTTGTTGCCCGATTAAATGTGCTTATCGGCAGCGTTGTTGTTGAACTGATTGACTGGAATGATAAAAACTGGCAGCCGCCGGAGTATAAAGAATGAACGAAGAACAAAAATTATTTCCGTATAAGGGATTATATCCGAAAATTGCCGATTCGGTTTTTCTCGCTTCGGGTGTAAAAATCATAGGTGAGGTTGAAATCGGTGAACATTCGAGTGTTTGGTACAATACTGTTATCAGAGGCGATATTCATTACATCCGCATCGGTTCGTACACCAACATTCAGGATTGCTCGATGATTCACGTAACAAACGATAAATATCCGGTTAACATCGGCAACGAAGTTACAATCGGGCATTCGGTAAAATTACATGGATGCACGTTACAGGATAAATGCTTCATCGGTATCGGCGCTGTAATTCTTGATGATGCTATTGTCGAATCGAATTCAATGGTTGCAGCAGGTGCGGTTGTCCGTCCCGGGTTTATAGTTCCTTCGGGAAAACTGGTAGCGGGCGTTCCTGCAAAAGTTATCCGCGACTTAACCGATGAAGAGATTGTTGAGTTTGAAACAAGCGCTCGTCGTTACGTGGATTACGCCAAAGAAACAGTCGAATCGTTAAAGAATTTCATAAAAAAATAAAATTATACATTGCTGAAAAATCTTTACGTAAATTCCGAGTATAAATTTATCGACAGGAGAAAGGTTCATAAACTTGTCGGTTCACTTAAAAAGGAACTCGGCTTCGGAATTTCATCGCTGATAATAAATTTTATCAATAAAGACGAAATCCATCAGATAAACAAAGAGTACCTTAAGCACGATTACACAACCGATATTATTACATTCAATTATTCCGGAAGCCAAACCGAGCTTGACGGCGAAATATTCATATCGCTTGATGATGCGGCTTTTAATGCAAAAAAATATAAGGTTTCTTTAAGCGAAGAATTGTCGAGATTAGTGATTCACGGAATACTTCATTTAACAGGTTACGACGACACGACGAAAAAAGATAAAATTATTATGAAAAGAATCGAAAATAATTTGCTTAATAGGAATAAATTTATTTCATTAATAGAGAACTCTGATAAGAATTAAAATCCTTCGAAAAAGCAGAAGGAACCATACAAGGCAAGGTGTTGATGAAGATAGAAGAATTAATAAAATTGTATATCGATAATATTAAGAATGTAAGACGCTACTCGCTTCAGACCGTTAAGGCATACCAATTGGATTTAAATCAGTTTAACAGCTTTTGCTCGAAACATTCAAAGCAGGATATTGATAAACTAAGCGAACGTTTCATAAAAACATACCTGATGCATTTAAGCGATGAAGGTAAAGATAAAATTTCTATTGCACGTAAGCTTGCTTCACTCAGAGGAATGTTTAAATTTGCATTCCAGAATGAACTGCTGAATGTGAATCCGGCTGCATATATAAAGAATCCGAAAACAAGTCGTAAGTTACCCGAAGTAACGACTGAAAAAGCAATATTGAGGATTTATAAACTTGCCGAAGAAGCCGATGACGAATACGCAACGGTAAAAATATTATTCGAGCTGCTTTACGGGTGCGCACTAAGAGTAAGCGAGCTTTGCGATTTGAACAGGGGAGACATCGACCTGAAGCGGAAGGTTTTACGCGTTACGGGAAAAGGAAATAAAACGAGGATTGTTCCTTTGGGCGATAAATCGGTTCCAATTGTAAAAGAATATTTGCAAAAAGTGGAACACGGCAGTTACAACGAACCGTTGATAAAAACAAAACGCGGGAACAGAATTTATCCCCGTTACGTCTATCGTGTAATAAATAAATATCTTTCTAAGGTAACCGATATTAAAAAGAAAAGTCCGCATGTATTGCGTCATAGCGCGGCAACGCATATGCTCGATAATGGAGCGGATCTTCGTGCGGTTAAAGAAATTCTCGGTCACGAAAATTTATCGACAACACAAATATATACTCACGTAAGTATTGAACGACTTAAATCAGCATATAAAAAATCTCATCCAAAATCTTAATTATGGAGGAAACTATGAACATCTCGATCACAGCCCGCAAATTCAAAGCTCGCGACAGCTTGAAAAGCTTTATTACAAAAGAGCTTACTACGCTTAAAAAATATAACGACGATATTACCCGTGCTGAAGTTATTTTAAGTTACCAGCATCCACGGGATTCGATAAAAACCGCTGAAATAATTTTACATGTTCCCGGACAAACGTTGAATGCGGCTGAAGATTCGGATGACTTTAAGAAATCGGTTAGTTCCTCAATTGTTAAACTGGAGAGACAGCTTAAACGATTAAAATCAAAACGCACTTCGCACAGAGCATGAACAAATTTAAGATTGATAAAAAATCTATTACACGGAAAGATTCTATTACCGTAGAATTTTTTTATGAAAGTGTAAAACGGTTATTCGACATAAAGCTTCTGAACAAAGAACCCGATTTAAGCAGGAAAATTTACGACCAGAACTTGCACAGACCCGGCTTGGCTCTTGCCGGGTTTGTCGATTTATTTGCTTATAAGCGTGTTCAGGTGTTCGGCAATACCGAGATGAAATATCTTGCCCATTTTCCTTATAAAAAACAGAAGGAAGTGCTGGAAACAATTTTCAAGTTCCCGATTCCCTGTATAATTTTAAGCAACAATAATAAACCAACAAAAGCTCTTACGGAATTATCCGTCAAACACAAAATTCCTTTATTCCGGAGTCACTTTACAACAACCAAACTCAACTATTTGATAAGCGACTTTCTTGACGACCAATTTGCCGAAAGAATTACCGTTCACGGCTCGTTCGTAGACGTTTACGGCGTCGGAATGCTTTTCGTCGGTAAATCGGGAATCGGAAAGAGCGAAGTAACGTTGGATTTGGTGGAAAGAGGACATCGTTTGGTTGCGGATGACGTTGTTATCCTCACAAAAAAAGGGGAAGGGATTTTGATGGGCGCCGGTACGGATATTGTCAAACACTTTATGGAAATTCGCGGTTTAGGCGTTATCGACGTTGAAAGAATGTTCGGAATTCGTGCCATCAGGTATCAAAAAAGGCTCGAAATTGTAGTAGAATTAGAGATTTGGGATGAAAACGGCACCTACACCCGAACCGGGCTTGGCGAAGAATCTGTCGCCATTTCCGACGTCGAGATACCATATATTAAACTGCCCATTTTACCGGGTAAAAACATTACTGTTATCTCGGAAGTTATAGCTCTTAATTATTTACTGAAACACTATGGATTTGATGCAGCAAAAGTATTGCAGGAAAGACTCTCCTCCCGGATCAATCAAAAATCCGCCGGAAAGAGGGGAGTTGACTATTTTGAACACGATTTCGAATAATAGTTTGTCAACCCTTGACAGATTAGCTTTATTTCTTTAATTTTCGCACCCAATTATGAAAAAGTACTATTACTTCTCGGAGAGGACTTTAGAATTTGTTGAGATAAAGAATTTCAAACGGAAGTTCTATTCTTATCTCTTCTTAACCGCTTTTGCGTTAACTGTTTTAACGTTCGGCGGCTTCTTTCTTATATCCACTCTTACACATTCGCGCAGCGACTTAACTGCACTGCAAAATGAAAACGAAATTTTAAAATCTAAAATTATCGAGTTGACGGATAACTACGAGAATTTGCTGGTCAAGTTGAATAACCTTGAAGACGTTAGCGAGAACCTTAGGA
>JAJRSV010000436.1 GCA_024278655.1 Bacteroidota bacterium
AAGTCGAAATTTTATTTTCATCTCCTTTGATGTCATCAATCGTTATCTCGATTTTTTCACCCGATTTAATTTCAATCTCCGGCTTCACCAATTCGCCTATTCTTATTTTAGGTCCCTGAAGGTCAATCAAAATAGCTAAGGGTAAATTCAAATCGACGCGTGCCCGGTGAATACTGTCGAACAGGTCTGAAAAGAAATCGTAAGAGCCGTGAGACATATTTAACCTAACACCGTCAACACCGGCTTCCATCAGCTTTTTTATTTTTTCCGCATCAGCAGTTTGCGGACCGAGTGTAGCAAGTATTTTTGTTTTTGTATGGCTTCTTTCGTTTACTGCTGTCATTTCTTTTTCTTCTTTTTCTGGTTGCTGTTATCTTCCACTTTCATAGCACGTGCTTTTGCATACATCTCGCGCAGCTTTTCATCTACAAGATAGAACACCGAATTTTTATCGTAGCCCTTTGCCGTTTTTTTACCCGCAGCAACGCCGGTAAGAATTTCAATTCCGTCTTCAACCCTGCTAATCGGGTAAATATGGAATTCATTTTTTCTTACGGCATCGATTATATCTTCCCGAAGCATCAGGTCTTTAATATTCTGTATTGGGATGATTACGCCCTGCTTTTTGTTCCATCCTTTAAGCTTGCATATATCGAAGAATCCCTCAATCTTTTCGTTCACTCCGCCAATCGGTTGAACATCACCTTTCTGGTTCAACGAGCCGGTAACTGCTATGTATTGTTTGATGGGAAGCCCCGAAAGTGTAGAGAGCAGCGCGAATATTTCGGCGCACGATGCACTGTCGCCGTCAACTGTTCCGTACGATTGCTCGAATACCAGATTAGCATTGAAAGCCAGCGGCAGTTCCTGTCCGAATGTTTCTTTGAAATAACCGGAGATGATAAGCACACCTTTGTTGTAATGGCGTCCGCTCATTCCCGCTTCGCGCTCAACATTAATTATATTGCCGCTTCCGAGCGAAACCGTTGCGGTAATTCTTGTTGGTCTTCCGAAGGAATAAAAGTCGGCGGAGTAAACAGCCAGTCCGTTAATCTGCCCGATTCGTTCGCCGCTTACATCAATCAAAAATGTCTGGTCTTCGTACATCTCGGTAATTTTCGATTCTAACATTCCGTGTCTTTCCTTCGCGCTCTGGTATGCTCTTTCTACGTGAGCGGCGGTAACAACGTTTGCACCGTCGTCGGCTGCCCAAAAGCTGGCTTCTCTTGCAATGTCCGCAAGCTTCGAAAAGCGTAAAGTTAGTTTGTTCTGTTCGCCTGCAAAGAGAGCCGCAATTTCCAAAAGCTTTGCCATTGCATACTTATCGAACTCTTTCAGGTTTTCATCTTTAATCAGCTTCTTTATTACGCGCGCATACTCAAACAGCACCTTGTCGTTGCGTTTCATTTCGTAATCGAAATCGGCTTTAATCTTAAACATCTTTTTAAAGTCGTACTCATATTCTGTTAGGAAAGAATAAACATACTGGCTGCCGATAAGAATTACTTTAACATCAAGCTCAACCGGTTCCGGTTTTATTGTGGTTGAAGTAAATTGTATCAGGTTCGGCGGGTCCTGTATTTCAAGCTTATGATAAGTGAGTACACGCTTTAATGTTTTCCACACACCCGGCTCTTCAAAAAGGTGCATCACATTTAAAACGAGATAGCCGCCGTTTGCCCGCAGTATCGAACCGGATTTAATGTTTGTGAAGTCCGTATAAAATCCACCCTTTCCGTCGCTTACTCTTTCCACGGCGCCGAAAAGATTTGTAAATGTAGGCGAAGTTTCTATAATAATCGGGCATTCGTTTGTGTTGCTGTTATCGAGAATTATATTTACGTCGTAATCCCTGAAGTAATCGATTAAATACCCTTCGCTGGTTGTTTCGCCCTGCGGTTTTGCGCCTTTAAATATCTGAACATTTTCGAGTATGTTTTTCTCAACATTGTTTATAAACTGCTGAACTTTCGGCTGCTGTTTATAGTTTTCTTTCAGATTGTCCATTACCGCTTTAACTACATCCCTTGCGGCATTTATCTCAAGGTCTTCAAGCTTTTTCTGAAACTCCTGGCTTATCTTCAAACCCTTTTTGAACATCAATTGCAGTTCTTCCTGGTGCTCGTTATATTTATCTATAATTTCCTTTGCCTGTTCTTCGGTTATTTTTCCTTCTTTAATTTTCTGCTCGAGTTGGAAAACAGGCACCGGCTGATCGTCGATTAACGGAACGATATCGGGTCGGGCAACTTCACCCACTTTCACTTGTCCCAATGTTAATCCTTCTTTGCGCAATTCCTTATCGAACTCGCTCATCAACTCCTGTTGTTTTTCATTAAACTCGGAAATGATTCTTTTCTTCTTTTCGATATAGTTTTCGCTTTCGAGTGCCTGAGGAATTTTCTGCTTCAAAACATCAATTGCCGATGAAAGATTTCGTTTAAATACCTTTGCCTGTCCTTTGTGGAATGTTAAAAGTATCGGTCGGTCGGGGTCCTGGAAATTGTTAACGTAAGCATAATCGTAAAGCTCGGGGCAGGTGGAGCCGATTGTTTCGAGCATCTTTTTAATTGTTGTTGCTTTACCCGAACCGGAAAGACCGGCAATGTAAATGTTGTAGCCGGGGCTGCGCAGCTCCACTCCCAAACGCAACGCTTTTAACGCTCTTTCCTGTCCGAGTATTCCTTCAATCGGTTCGATATCGCTCGTCGAAGCAAATTCAAAAATATCGGGATCGCATTTCCAACGTAGTTGTTCCGGTTTTAACTTGCTGTGTCTTTTAGGTTTTGGGTATGTCATTTTAATTTCCTGCTCAATTTAAATTGGTGTGAAAAATAATATGTAAAGCGACCGAATCTTTAGAGTAAAAATGTAATTATTATTCAATCTAATATCAAAGTACATTAACTTTGCACTCAAAATATCTTTTTAACGA